>JAISYW010000027.1 GCA_031269645.1 Holosporaceae bacterium | reverse complement strand
ATCATCAAAATACTCTATTGGAAATAGAGAATCTTCCACTCGCGTTTCTTGTAGTAAAAAAACATCTGGATTGTACTCTTTCGCTACAATTAAGAAACTCTCAATTCTCGCTCTTATTGAATTAACATTCCAGGATACTATTTTCATAAATATAATACGTAAACGTTGCTTTTATATATTACGATAATCTTATACAATAAAATAGCGTAGGCATTTCTCGTTATGGATTAAATATGGAAAATTTTTCAACAGAATTATCAGATGCAACAATCGGTATTATGAGAAATAAATGCAAAACAGAAACTATGAGAGTGACGTCTTCAGCTCTGGAGGAAATTTTATATAAGCCTATTCCGGTGTTGGATCATGGTTTCATTCGTGTAATAGATTATATGGGGACGGACGCATCGATCGTACAAGCCGCCCGCGTTTCCTATGGCGCTGGAACAAAAAAAAAGCTGGAAGATCGAGCTCTGATAAACTATCTCATGAGACACGGTCACTCGACTCCATTTGAAATGTGCGAGATAAAATTACATGTTAAATTACCGATTTTTGTGGCGCGCCACTGGGTAAGACATCGTACCGCCAGCATGAATGAATACTCCGCAAGATATTCCGTTTTAAGTAATGAATTCTATATCCCTGAAATCGAGCAACTTACAGAACAATCCCAAACCAATAAACAAGGAAAATCTTCGGAGCAACTCAGCCAAAATAAAGCGCTTGAAGCGATAGATATTTTGGAAAAATCCTCGGAAGAGGCCTATAAAAAATACGACCATATGCTCAATAACTTGTCGCTAACAAGAGAACTGGCGAGAACAGTATTACCAATCAACGTCTACACAGAAATGTATTGGAAAATTGATCTACATAATCTTATGCATTTTCTGAAATTACGCACTGATTCACACGCCCAATATGAAATTAGGTGTTATGCCAATAGTATTTTAAATATTTTAGAAAAATGGTTGCCATTTACATACGACGCTTTCATAAACTATAAACAGGGTTCGATTTTCTTGCCGAAAAAATGCGTCAATACAATAACGCAGATGTTGAATGGTAAAAAAGTCACTCAAGAAGAAAGCGGATTAAGTAAAGGAGAATGGTCGGAACTTCTAAAAACATTTAACAAACAAGAGTAAACATATGGTCGCGAAAATATATCCGTCTATGCTATCGGCAAACCCAACAAAGTTTGGAGAGGAATTGACTCTTATCGAAAACGCCGGCGCAGATGGCGTTCATTGGGACATAATGGACGGAAATTTCGTAGACGAGATAACTTTTGGAGCCGGCATAATAGCCGCTCACCGAAAAATCTCATCTCTTCGTTTTGACGTACATTTAATGATTGAGAATCCAGATAAACATATGGAAAATTTTTCTAGAGCCGGAGTTGATGTTATTATAATTCATCCCGAGACATGTAAACATTTACATAGAGCGTTAACCAAAATAAAATCTTTAGGAAAAAAGTCCGGAATTGCTTTGAATCCTGCGATCCCGATAAACGTTATCGATTACTGTCACGATATTTTGGATATGGTTTTGGTAATGGGCGTAAATCCGGGTAATTCAGGACAAATTTTTATCGAATCCCAGTTAGAAAAAATCTATGTTTTGAAAAAGACAATTCCAAAATCAGTAGAAATTTGCGTAGACGGCGGTATTACGGACAAAACGATCCAAAAATGCTCAGAATGTGGAGCGAATAGTTTTGTTTCAGGATCGTACATATTTAAAAACGAAAATTATTTGCAGGCCATACAAATACTAAAGAAACAAACAGTTGTTTGATTTGCGAGATTCAAAAAAGTTTCATGCCTGGCGGTAAGACGTCGCCCATTTGCTCAGACATCTTAGCCTCAAGCCTTGATTTTGCATCGTTAAAGGCAGCAACAACAAGATCTGAAACAATATCAACGTCTTCTGGAGTCATCAATTTAGGATCGATGGTAAGTTTTTTCATTTCTCCTTTCCCACTAATGACGACGTTAACCATTTCGCCGCCGGAACTCCCGCAAATCTCCACGTCGTTCATTTTGTTCTGAGCTTCTAGCAATTTCGCTTGCATTTGTTGTGCTTGCTTCATTAATTGACTAAAATTATTCATATTTTTCCCTTACATTCTGACTCAGGTAATCTTACTACATCTATTTCATATAGTACATTAAAATAATGGCAGTTTTCATCTATACAATGTGATACTTTTCCTGAAATTTACACTAATATCGATACTTCCAGCTGGCGCCAGCCTCTCCTCCAGTATTTGCTTTAATCGAAATTGTAGGGGTAACAGAAAAATCAATATCAAAAGTGGCGGCGTTTTCTTTCTTGTTTACGCTTATATATAAGCTATCATGAATATATTTTCCGGCGCTTATGTTCATATTTTGCTGATTGTGCGTACCGCGAGTATCTACATATAAAGAACTTGGTTTATTGTCTTCGCTAACAAAAGAAATATTATCGATGATTCCGGTTTCTTGAAATGCATTCAGCATAGAGAAAATATATCCTCGCTGATTGAAACCAGCTAAGGCGTTGGCTAACTGAGCAGTTTCTGCAACGGAAAGATATTTCAATTCTTTTCCGAATATAATTTTTGATAAAATCACATCTTTTGAATAATTAGGATTAGAATATAATTCTAAAAAAGCTCCTTTATTTGGCGTATTTTTTATTTTTAATGCTACTTTCATATCGCTAAAACTCTTTTTACATACAAAAAGCGCTTCAGGATCGAACGGGAACTGCTCAAAAAACTCCACACATCCTTTTGTAAAGAGCATTCGCTTACCAAATAAATTTAATTTGCCGTTTACCAGCTTTAGCTCACCAATCAAAGTAGTTTTATGTTGATAAGTAGCGAGCTTCAAATCGCCATTCAAAATTATTTCAAAGATATTTCCCAAAAAATTTATTTTGGGACAATGTAGAGACACGTCATATTTAAAAAAATCTTTTTTAAATGCAGTCTTCTTATTTTCTTCGACGCGGAGAAATGGATCGTTTTCAAAAATAATATCTTTATCTAATTTGGCTTCTGGAGATTCGAAATAATGAAGTTCGCACAGAGGAATATCAACCTTTCCAGTCATAAACATATCATTAATTGCTCCACCCATTGATGCATTACCATTTACTTTAATTTTAATATTTTCAGAATCAAAAAGCATAAAATTATTGAACACTAACCGAAGATCCGCGTTTATATTTGGAATTATTCCATTGAAAAACAATTTGCCGATCCCAGCTATCGATAATTTCTTTTTATTTGAATCCACAAAACGAGCGCGGGAAACTCGGATATTTTTTCCCTCTCCAACCAACAAAATGTCTCCATTTTTTAATAAAATGTCGCCTACCGATATACGGGCGTTTTGCCATTCGACTCTCCCGTTAATTATTGGATTTGAAAAAGTACCACCAACATGGAAGTCACAATTAAGCATGCCGCGGACATCTAAATTATCAGACAATTCGCACAATTTTTCCAAATGAGAATTTCCATAAACATGACAGCGAAAAAGATTACTACTTGTATTTTTTGAAATTAACCAGTCCGTTCTAATGGCGATTGGAAGAAACGAATCCGCACAAACTTTATTCTCGCGATTTTCTAATTTTGCATAGATTTCGATACCATTGCTTGAAATATTCGAATCTATCGACAAAAGATTTTTTTTAGCCATTAAATTGAATAAGGAAAAACTTCCGATCCCTATAAAAATTCCGTTTTTAGATTTTAATTCTAGACGTCCAGTCAGTTTGCTATTCGGTGCCCAATAATTGAAAAGTTTTACGAATCTATTAATTTGGAAAGCTTTAGCGTCTAGCTTTAATTCATCGACATTTAACATCATTTGCATTCGACCAATTTCTTTGCTCTTCTTTTCGGATAAGACACAATCAACCCTGTAGCTGTTCAGAACAAAATCTAGATCGCAAATCGGCAGCTCTATTTTATCCTTAGAAGAAGCAATCTCGCATTTTTTTAGCGATATTTTTTTAAAGAAACCAGAAATTTTTCCAAACGCATTTAGCCTATAGTCGCCGTTTACTTTACCAAACAAATTTAATTCGTTTTTGGAAATATTCAACACTAGATCGCTAAGATTTATATTAAAAATTTTTGCATTTTTAGTGGTCAAATTAAGATCCTCGCCATTAAGGACAAACGACGTTTGGGAAAACTGATAATTACCAAAAGCGGCGTTTTTTAAATCGCCTTTTAGCGTTATCTTTCCATTTTTATATTCAAAAACTCCATTTCCGCTGGCGGAACCATCGAAAATTCCACTTAAAAAATCTACTTTTTTACAATCAAAAACAAACAAGCATTTCATATCCTTACAAAGGAGAAACGGATGTGCAGATCTTAGAGAGCATAATTTGCTTTTGGCTTCCACTTTCTCAATTAATATTTGATCATTGATTTTAACATCGGAAGAAATTTCAAGATTTTCTCCAAATACCTTTATTTTTGCCTTTTGGAAATTATCTATTTCACAACTAAAATTGGAAAAAGCGAAATTATAAACATTGATCCAACTTATATTTCCGGAAAATTTGCATTTTCTATCAGCAAACGCGCATTTAAGGTCCCCAATATCTTTTCCAAATTTTTTAAAAATAACATCTGCGGAACTTTTGGTTTTTTCTTTAAAATTATAATTTATATTTATATGGGCGAATACATTTTTAAATGTTTCTAAGATTACAGTTGAGAAAGAATTTGAGTCCACCAAATTTTCTAGCGGAATTTTGCTTGTGATATTGGCTCTTTGTTCCTCAAGGGATAAACTTCCGTAACAATTATATTTTTTTTGCTTATACCACACAAATGCATCTCTAATCTTTATACTAAACATAAAATCTCTGTAACTTCCGTCAGAAACGATTCGCAATGAATCATTTTCTGCAACGAATTTATATCCGGCAGCGGCGCCTTCTGGAGACGTTATAAACAACGTTCCGCTAAAACCAAGTATTTTTTCAAAAACAATGTTACTCTCAATGCATTCTTCCCGATCCCATCGAAAAAGAACATCCAACGATTGTGTTTTGTTAATTTTGCTATATAGGTAGTCGTCTTTTTCCGTAGATTTATATGTTAATTCATCTAGCAAGTATTTTTCGCCGGTAATTGTCATAAAGCCTTTGCCAAGCGATAGGTAGCTAATGAAAAATCTTAATGTTCGCATTAGCGGAATTAAATCTTTCAATTTTTTGTTCAAATCTATTTTTTCTTCTGCTCCTTTTAGAGTGAATTTATCTACGTAAATAGAGGATCTTTCTAAAAAGTTTTTTCTTTTCAAATCTATATTCGAAAAAGTAAGCTCTATGCCGTCTGGAGAACGTATGAAAATTTCTCGAATTTTAGAAATCTTTTTATCAAGCCCTTTAATTGAAAATTCCATATTCTGAGCTTGAAAGTATTTCGACACAATATTTAATAAAACTTCGCGTCCTATATCATGATAAAACATGCCAACAACAACAACCACAAACAGTGAAATTGCTAGAAAAGAATTCCATATAATTTTCAATATATTATCGAAACGTAATCTCAAAACGCTTGTCCTAAACTAATAATAAATTGCATTTTAGAATCAATTCCTTTTCTTCGTCTTATTGGAAATGCGAAATCAATTCTTATCGGACCTATGCTTGTAAAATATCTAATCCCGGAGCCAATTGAAAAAAACCATCTCTTTTTATCAATTTTAAGCTCGTCATAGCGAGATTTATTTTGAAAGATTTTTGCTCCGTCGAAAAATAATACCAC
>JAISYW010000006.1 GCA_031269645.1 Holosporaceae bacterium | reverse complement strand
TCGCGGATGTAAAAGTAGTAATTCCCTTTGGAATAGTAGCCGTTTTCGAGCAGAATTTTTGATAATGTTCCGTTTTCGTAGATTTTGTTGCCGACATAATCGGTTGTTTTTGTTTGATTCAAGCCATTCGGATTAACTGTTTGCCCGATAACCGGCGCGGTGGAGTAATTGCTGTTCCAACGCTGTACAACTTTTATTTTTTTGCCTGTCGCCGAGTAGATATAGGTGTTGATCGCTTCGGCCACAGGAGAAAGAATTTTCAAAAGATTTAACAAAGTTTAACTATATTAGAACGTAAAACACCCAAAAATGAGAGGAAAAACCGCTAAAATTTGAGTGCCAAACGACAGAAACAAGCAAAAATTTTGCTTGAAAAAATCATTTTTAGCGGCAAAGCCGCCCGCCCCCACGAAAAAAACAAAAAAACAAGAGGGCGTCTCAAAAGGTAAATTCCCTACGGGAAATGGATAAAATAGAAACGAATCTTTTTTCTATTGATATGAAAAGCCTATGGCTTAAATGCTGATAATTATGCCGTTAGGCTTTTTATATCAATAGAAATAATTGACCGTCCTTTTCTAAAATAGCCCGGAGGGCTTTCATATATTGCTTTTGAGACGACACCTGTTTTTCTATATTCCTCCGTATTGGGTTTCTTTCAACTCCCATTCCTGTTTATCACAAGAATATTCATAAAAATAATGTCCCCAATCAACTAATGCTATATTTATATTATTTTTCTTGGTACGCTTAACGGTCCTTCCTGATACGGCAATAAATAATCTATTATCGGTTATTTCTATGCCGACAAATAGAAATCCTATTCCTTTATTCAATTTCTTTTTGTATATACTCGGCAATCCTTCAATATTTTCCAAACTCCCATAGATAACATTTTGCAAACTGTCATAAGGAAAATTGCGAGGAAAACCATCTTTACAAATATAGTAATTGCTTGAATGTTGCCAACCCAATTTTTTTATTAAATCATTTTTCCAAGAAATATATGAATTAACACTTGAAATAATCATTATATTCAACGGTTTCTGCATTGCAATACTGTCCTGTTTTTGCTGATATACTAACGACTCTTTTTGCCGCTTATCATTATATGTTGCTATCTGTTCAGCAAGATTTATGTCTTCATTGTTCAAGTATCTATGATAAGAAATGAGAATTGCTTCATAAATATCAGAAGGAGGATCTAATCCTTTTTTATTGAAATATCGTGTTAATCTCGAACCATCATATATTTTCCAAACTTCAAAAAAATCCGTCATCCCATATCTGAATTCTCTGTGAAGCAATATACTATCTTCCGACAGAGTTTTAACCAAATTTTTCCCCCGTTCTGTCATTGTTTTATCCAACAACTTAAAACACATTTCAAGATTTTTTGGGATAGGATAATCTTCTAAATCTTTAATATTTGCCTGTTGTCCTTTTACAGATAAAGAAAGTAAAATCAACGAAATTATCGCAAAAATTATCTTTTTCATATTTTAGCGTTTAGGTATTACAAATTGTTTTAACGGAATAACTGCCTGAACACCTCCCGAAGTATAAACATATACTTTGCCATCGCCACGCCCAAAAACATAGTGAGTATTTCCGCCTGCACCTCGGACATCAATTGAAGAAGGAAATTGATTAAATGAAGAAGTGCTTGTAGGACCACCAAAAGACGAAGACGCTCCAATGCCGGAATTAGGATTACTACTAACTACGACATCTCCGCTTGGGTGGCTGTGAAAAGTAGAAGTTCCAACAGGCAACATTATACTTGCGCTTGATTGAACAGCAGGATTTACGACTTCGCCTGCCGTTGCAGCAACAACAGTTCCATTTTGTATTGAGCCGCCGTATTCTCTGTTGTTTGCGTCAGCCGTTCCACCTCTGCCGTTATCTGCGCTAACTATATCAACCATTGATTGCCGATTGTCTGCGGAACTTTCAATCGCGATTGAATTAGTGTATGCTATTCCGTTTTTTTGAAATGCTTCCGCGTTGCCCGAATTTGCCTTTATGAAGTCAATAGTTGCTTTTTGGTCTTTTTTAAACAATCCTGCGGCTTCCACATAACTATTGTCTTCTTTACTACTATAACTTTTTTCGGTAGTTTTAATTACTAAAATTCGTTGGTCATCAACACCATCATTACCTATAACCTTTCCATTAACCCAAAAATCAGCGCAACCATCCTGGTCTATCCGATTGACGGGGTTATTAGAACTATACGCATAACTACACACGCTACGCCCCCGCTCACTGTAAAAAATGACGGTCAGATTTACCATTACAAAGGTATTTGCGTAGTATTTGCTTTCGGTCTGCATTTTTTTTGATTTGCGGTGTAAAGATAACATAAAATGCTCAATTATACACAAACGAATAAAAATGATTTACAAAATTTATAGAGGAAACACATAAAAAACAGGGTTAAATCTTTTTTTGAGGTGCTATTGACTTTTCGAGACATCTGATTTACAACATTATTATCCCTGTACTTACAACAATAGCACCTCAAAAAAAGATTTAGCCAATTTTGCAAAACCCATTGACATTACAAAATGATTTTCAATGGAATGCCGGATTATGCTAATTTGCAACATTGACCTTTTAATAACACGAATTTTTTATGTGGCGTGCATCTCGTAGAGATGCATCGCTCGGTAG
>JAISYW010000132.1 GCA_031269645.1 Holosporaceae bacterium | reverse complement strand
TAAGCGGGTAAGCCGATAACAAATCCGACCAACGCTTCAGCGGCAATTTTCACTTGTTCTCCTCCAAACATTCCTCGCTGGAAAGCTACGGCAATGGAAGATTCGCTAAGCGGTATAAGCCACGCCATAGCGAAAAACACAAAAAAAAGAGCAAATAGCAAACCTTTTTCTAATTCTGCCATTGCTTTTTTTTGTTCATGGGTGTTAATAAATTTTGATAACGATGGCAAAAGAGCAGTACTAAGAGCTATGCCAATAGTTCCCAAAGGAAATTGATTAAGTCTATCTGCAATGTTGACGCAGGTAATGGTTCCTGTAGGCAAATAGGACGAAACACAAGTATCTATCAATATATTTAATTGCCATACGCCGGCGCCAATAATTCCAGGGATCATGTTTTTCATTATGCTTTTCACATGATGAGTCCAGCAATTGAATCTTAGCGAAATTTTAAAGCCATGCTTGCGAACAGATCTAAAAAGCAAATACGTTTGCGCAAAACCGGACAGAACAACGCAGATCGCCATTATATGAACTGTAATAAAATTAGATAGATTTAAGCAATGACCTATCAATATTCCTATTGCAGTGAATATGCTTAATAACGAAAAACTTAGGGCTGGTAATGCAAATTTATTGATTGTGTTTAATACGCCAGAAAAAAGCGATGCTATCGAAATTAGTATTAAATAAGAAAAACAAATTCTTCCTAAAACGACTGTTAAACCAAATTTTTCACTAAACACGTCAAACCCAGATACTAAAACTGTTAAAATAGGTGGGAAAAATATGATTACAACAGCGCAGAAACATACAAGAACTTGCAATAACGCACAAAACACATCAGACAGAACGATATTCGCTTCTATTTTTTCATTTTGATGCAAAATTTTAGAAAAACGTGGTAAGAATGAGGCATTAAAAGCGCCTTCGGCAAAAATTCTTCTGAAGGTATTTGCTATTCTTAATGCGATCAAAAACGCGTCAGAGCAAGCTCCGGCGCCTAGACAAAACGTCATAAGACACTCCCGAGCAAAGCCAAACAGCCTACTAAAAAGAGTAAAAGCTCCAACCATAATAGTAGATCTAACAACCCCCATAAAAATCCTACTTATTGAGCTTATAAATTAAAGAGTCTAGTTCTTTGAAATCATTGAAATTTATTTCTACCACTCCGCCAGGATTTTTAAGTTTAATATGCGTTCTAAGACCTACCAGAGAAGATATTTGACTTGCTAAATTTGAAATTTCAGGATCTGCATAATGTTTTTTATTAGTTTGAGTACCAACATTTTTGCGTTGCTTAACGATATTTTCTGTTTGGCGCACGCTTAACGACTCATTAATAATTTTATTGGCCATTGAAATTGCATTTTCCGATCCAATTAACGCTCTGGCATGGCCAAAAGAAATTTTATTATTTTTTAATAATATTTTCACTTCATCCGGCAACGAGAGCAGCCTCAAGATATTTGTAACATGACTGCGACTTTTTCCCAAAATTTCGGAAAGTTCTTCTTGAGTATATTTAAACTCTTCTATTAATCTCTTATAAGCCTCCGCTTCTTCCAGCGGATTTAAATCTTCACGTTGAATATTCTCTAAGATAGCGATTTTCAGCTGGTCTTTTTCGCTTATATTTGTGATAATGGCGGGAATTTCATTCATTCCAGCAATTTTGGAAGCTCGCAATCGGCGTTCGCCAGCAACTAATTGATATTCGCCATTTTCAGATTTAACAACCAAAATTGGCTGTAGAACCCCATCTTTTTTAATGGATTCAGCTAAAAAATTTAAACTTTCCTCGTTAAAAACCTGTCTTGGTTGAAATGGGTTAGGACGAATATTATTAATATTTATTTTTGTTATACTCTCCTTCTGATTATCTGAATCTATATCAATATCAAGGAATGCAGATAAACCTCTACCTAAATTTTTGTTTGTCATTTGCGCTCTCTATTTAAAAATTCTTTGGCCAATTCTATATATGAAATGGCGCCAATTGATTTTATATCATACAAGACTACAGGTTTTCCATGGGAAGAAGCCTCGCTTATCCTTATGTTCCTTGGAATAACTGTATTAAAAACCAAATTTTTGAAGTGAGTTCGCGCCTCATTAGCTATGCTTAAGCTTAAATTATTCCTGCGATCATGCATTGTTAACAAGATTCCCGAAACTATAAGATCTTTATTGATGCTATTGCGTACACTCTGAATCGTACAAAATAATTGCGCCAGTCCTTCCATGGCATAGAATTCGCATTGCAAAGGAATAATAATTTTATTTGAGGCATTCAAGATATTTATGTTAATTAGGCCAAATCCAGGAGGACAATCTATAAAAATATAATCGTACTTCAGATCTGAAATCGATTGTTTCAGCTTACAATCTCTTCCTTTTTGAGGGAATAATTCTACTTCCGCAGCAGACAGGTCTATAGTGGAAGGGATAATCGACAAACCATTAACGTGCGTTTTTTGAATTGTCTCCTGAGGATCAATCATCCCTAAAAGAACGCCATAACTACTATTTATACCTCTTCTCTTCGAGATTCCAAGCCCAGTTGTTGCGTTTCCCTGAGGATCCAAATCAAGGACTAATACATTTTTATTGGCAACTGCGATAGCCGTCGCCAAATTAATTGTAGTAGTTGTTTTTCCAACTCCGCCTTTTTGATTTATTATGGCAATAACGGTAGATTTCATTATAATTCCCTGCAGATATTAACGTCATCTAGCCTAAAAAACAATGAAAAATCAAAATTATGTTTTGCGTTTTTTATCAAGATTTTGGAGATCTATAGACTATCATCAAATAAGCCAATCACGGCTAAAAATTAAATTTTGCCCCTATCATAACAGCATTCGCTCTATTTTTACCGATTGTCGACTGATGCGATGCACTTCCGTATGCTCTAGCCCTGTCGCAAGTATTTGTTTGAATGTTATCGTATTCAATATAGCTAGAAAAAACTTTGTCGAATTTATATTCGGCAGCGATGGAAATAATATCTGCAGTAGCTTTTTCGTGACCGGAGAACTTTACTACTGATCTAAAATATCCTGCTGAAATACTTAATTTATCAAATATGTACGCCATTCCAATCGAATATATTTTTCCGGAATCCGCTTCCTCCTTAAGACCAACGCTCGCCTCATTTATATTGTAATTTTCACTGGGATCAAAAGTGTAGCTAACATCCTGGGTCGCATATTTTTTAGCCAATAACGATTTCCCATTATCTGTGTAACCAAAAGACGCCTTAAAGTCCGCGTATCCTAAGATAAGTCCAAGGTTATAAGCGCGGACATTTTGAACTTCTACATCACTACAACACGATTTTCCTTTTCCTAACCATCCGGAAACGGAAATTTTTGCGTTAAAACAATCCGGCGCGCCAAACTCGTAAGCTATTCCTCCAGTAACGATATTTTGCGAATAAGCTGAAGAGTGAGCAAAATCATCTTTTTCTGTGAAATTGTCCAATTTATCATGTTTTGTTTTAAATAAATTAGAATCTCGACTGTCCAACGTGAAAGATAATCCTGCAGAGAATCCTGATATTAAAGGAGATAACCAAGTAATCTTGG
>JAISYW010000045.1 GCA_031269645.1 Holosporaceae bacterium | reverse complement strand
GTACCATATAAAATAAAAAAGCCGGAGATTCTTCTGGCACGCCGACTAGTAAACTTTTTTCGTTTTTCGTTATCTGTAATTTAAATTGAGGATTTGTCGCCAATAGGACGGCGCTTCCTCCAAACAAAACAGAATATTCTCCGACTAAAAATGTTTTGCATTTGGCCGAAAGAATCGTTGATGAATCAGTATGTTGGCACATCGATTTTAATTTTTTAAATCAGTTTCGTAGTTTTGAGTGAATTTTTAACGATTTTTACGGCTTTTGCAAAAGATTCGTCTATTGTATCGTTGGATGTATCTATCAAAGTATAACTATCGTTAAAAGCCAGTGGAGCAATCTCCCTAGATTGATCTTGTTTATCTCTAGCTTCCAAATTTTCGTATATTTCTTCATACGTTATTTGTCGATTAGTTGTTCTCAAAGAGTTAAAGCGGCGCATCGCCCGCACTTTCAAGTTTGCCGTAACAAAAATTTTACAGGCGGCATCTGGAATTACTACCGTCCCAATATCGCGACCATCTAATACTGATCCCATATATATATCGCCGGGAGAAGCGGCAAAATCGCGCTGTAATTTAGTCATTATTTCTCTAATTTCAGGCATTTTTGCAATTTCCGAAGCTTTGGCGCTTGTAGATTCCGATCTGAGTAAATCTGGCGGCATTCCTTTTAAGGTTAAAAGGTCGTCGATTTGTACTTGACGAATCTCATCGGATTGCATCTCCATATGAGCAATAATGCGGTATAACAGACCAGTATCGAGATACGCGAAATTAAAATACGACGCTATTTTTTTTGCCAGCGTACCTTTCCCGCTACCAGCGGGACCGTCTATAGCAACAACAGGTTTCATTTTATTTTATCAAGGCCGAGTTCTAAATCTTTTCCATCCATTCTAATGCCGGTACCCAATAGCAGAGGTGCAGAAATACAAATAGATGAAAACGTACCGAACGTTAGTCCGCACAAGATAGGAAAACAGAAATCGAAAATCACTTTACCGCCAAACAAACACAGAGCCAATAAAGATAAAATAGTCGTCAAAGAAGTTAATATCGTCCTTGATAGGGTTTCGTTAATGGCTTTGTTTAATAATTCTGCAACAGTCAGGTTCCTATAGCTTCGCATATCTTCTCGAATTCTATCGAAAACGACAACAGTATCATGAATTGAATAACAAGCCGTCATTAATAGCGCGACTATTGAATTTACGTTGAATTCAAAATAATGACAAATGGAATATAATCCCATAAGGACAATACAATCGTGAGCCAAAGCAATGATTCCACAAACAGAAAATTGCCATTCAAAGCGAATCCAAACATACATGAGAATAGCAAGCAGAGAGATGATAATGGCAAGTATAGCGTTATATACCAATTCGCTGCCGACTTTAGGGCCGATTTTTTCGATTTTCCGGTATTCCACATTATCGCCAAGCGCTTCTTTTACTTTTTCAAGCGATGCATTTTGCTCATTTTGAGTTTCGCTAGAGCTGGGAATTCTTACCAAGACGTCTTTATTTGACCCAAATTCTTGAAGGTATATTTCTCCGATATTTAATTTTGTTAATTTTTCCCGCAACTCCCCCAATTCCGCTTTTTGTTGCGTTCTGATTTCCATTATAAAACCTCCGCGGAAATCAATACCAAAGTTCAATCCGTGAAATATAAATGCTAAAACGCTAACAACCGTCAGCAAAATCGATAATGAATACATATACCATCTATTGCCGACAAAGTTTATCTTGGTATCGTGAGGTATGAGCTTATATAATTGCATAAACGCCAATCCTTTCTTACATAGGAATAGAAATTTGATACTTTAGTTTCATTAGCGAAGAAACTATGTATCTTGTTAATGTCGTGGCGGTGAAAAACGATATTACCGTTCCGAGAATTGTTGTTATGGCGAAACCTTTTACAGGACCTGTTCCAAATTGATACAGGCAGATCATTCCGATAATAGTATTTAAATTAGTATCAACGATCGACGTCATGGCCAAATCGTATCCTTTTTCAACTGCCTTAATGAATTTTTCTCCGCGGCGAATATATTCCTTTATTCTTTCGTTGATCAGGACATTTGCATCCACAGCCATACCCACGGTAAGAGCTATTCCGGCAATACCCGGTAAAGTTACAGTTGCTTGCAAGCAAGACAGCCCAGCTATCAATAATATTATGTTCACAATAACGGCAATATTTGCGATAAGTCCGAAAGAAGAATACCATAAATACATAAAGACCAAAACAAACAAGCCAGAAAGGAAAGTAGCCAATAACCCGGAACGAATAGAATCAGCTCCCAAATCTGGTCCAACGGTTTTCTCCTCGATGACGTTTAACGGAGCCGGAAGCGCTCCAGCCCTCAATAGTAACGCCAAATCTTGCGCTCTTTCCGGAGAGAAATGACCGGTAATCCTTCCGTGCCCTCCGGTAATAGGCTCGTTTATGTTGGGTACGCTAATTATTTCATTATCCAAAACGATAGCGAATCTTTTACCAACATTTTCTTTCGTGGCGTCTCCGAATTTTTTTGCGCCAAGTTTGTTAAAACTAAAGCTTACTTCTGGACGATTGTACTCGTCATATCCCATACGAGCGTCAATAAGAGTTTCCCCTCCAATAATGGCTTGTTTTTTTACGGCAATCCATTTTCCGCTTTCGGAAGACTCAAGATATATGCAACCAACTGGAGCAGTGGCCTTTTTACGATCGAGAATTTCCGGAGCATTTTCGTCGACTAATCTGAAAGTCATTTTCGCTGTCTTACCAAGCAATACTTTAACATGCGATGGATCTTGTAACCCAGGAATTTGTAGCAAAATACGATCATCTCCTTGTCTTTGAATGTTCGCTTCGCGAGTTCCTGTCTCGTCAACTCTTTTTCTGACAATCTCAATAGAACGATCAACGGCCTCATACTTTCTTTTCTGTAGTGCTTCTTCATTTGGAGTCATGATTACATGAGTGCCGTTTATTTCCACCTTAAAATCCGAATCGATCGCGCTTAGAACAGTTTTTGCTTTTCCAGTTTTTTGCGTATCTTTTAGATCAAATTCCACAGCTTTTTGATCCTTAGCCATCATTTTGGGAAAATTCGCAGCATATGGAATAGATTCTTTTCGCAACGTTGTTCTGGCGCTATCTAATGTTTGATTTAGATAATCATTTATAACAGTTTCAAGATCAACTTCTAGCAGAAGATGAGCCCCGCCGCGTAAATCCAGTCCAAGATATACCTTTTGACTCGGCATCCAACTTGGCAGTTTATTTAAAAAACTTTGGGGAAGAATATTGGGCAACGCAAACAAGACTCCAAAAGCGCAAACGCAAATTATAAATATTTCCTTCCATTTTGGGAAAAGCATGATTCCTCCTATGATTTATTTTTTAGAACGAGAATTATCTCGTTTAGTTCCGCTTTTCTGGTTGATAACGTTGTGCTTAAGAGCACTTTTTTCGTCTGTTTTTTTTTCTTCTAGTGTTGCGTTATTTTCTAAAACTTGAGTTACCGAATTTTTAACCATTCGTATTCTAACGTTTTCTGCAATTTCTAAAGATAACTCTTTATCACTTACAATTTTGTGAACGACTCCAATTATTCCAGAAGTTGTTACAATTTTATCTCCTTTTTTTATTGAATTGACTAGCTCTCTACTTTTCGCTTCGCGTTTTTGTTGTGGACGAATAATAAGAAAATAAAATACCAACACCATCAAAATAATTGGCGATAACGCACCCATTAAGCCTTCAGGAGAACTCATCGGAGCAGCAGTTTGCGAAGTAGTTGTTATATTCTGTTGATTTTTCATGTTAAATCCTGATTATTTTAATACATTATATCAATATTTTATGCTTTTAGAATACAATTGTTGTATTATCACGTTATTTCGTAAATTTTCAAGCATATCTAGATTTTATTGCTGAATTTTTAATTCGACTTAAGTGTTTGAATTTTATTATCGACTGTGTTATATAACATTCTACTCCATTTGGAATCTAAGAAATGAATGTGTTACAGGATTTTGAAAAAAAAGAACAAGAGAGGTTGTTGGCAGGCAGAACAATTCCTGAATTTTCGGCTGGAGATACGCTGAAGATATCAGTCAAAGTCACTGAAGGGGAAAAAGAACGCGTTCAAATTTTTGAGGGAGTATGTATTGCTCGCCGGAATCGTGGCATGGGATCGTCTGTTACCGTGAGAAAAATCTCATTTGGAGAAGGAGTTGAAAGAGTATTTCCGCTTTACTCGCCAAACATTAAAATTGAAATCGTAAGGCGCGGAGTCGTAAGAAGAGCAAAGTTATATTATTTACGCGGACGACTCGGAAAATCTGCTAGAATTGCGGAGGATAATTCTTTCGGAAATCAAAACGACGAAAGAGCAAGCGTCTCATAAAATTACATAACTTTTTTAATAGTTTCAACTAAATGGTCAACAATAGATTTTAGTTCGTCTATGTCGTCTCCTTCGGCATATATTCTGATAATTGGCTCTGTTCCTGACAAACGAACTATTAAACGTCCAGAATTATGTAATTGTTCCTGCGATTGTTTGATCTTTTCTATAACCTTCGGATTGTTAATTATGGATTTGTTCTTTACGCGTACGTTTTCATTAATGCACAGATACGATTTGAAAATATTTTTTAAATCGCAAGATTGCTTTTGAAAGTTTATAAGATATTCTATCACTTTCAATCCAGCAAACAGGCCGTCTCCTGTTAATGAATGGTATTTCACGATAATATGTCCGGACGGTTCTCCTCCTAATATTGCTTCGTTTTTCTGCATGTATTCGGAAATATATCTATCCCCAACATTTGTTCTGATTAATTTTATTTGACGCGAAGCTAAATACTTTTCAAAAGCCAGATTGGACATGATCGTCGACACAATTTCAGTATGTTTAATATCTTCAGATAGTGCAAGGATCGCCAGGATGCGATCGCCGTCCACAATATTTCCATTTTTATCGACTAAAAGTACCCTATCGCCGTCTCCATCAAACGCAATTCCAATATCTGCTTGATGTTCTGCGACTGCCGTAGCTAAAGCATTGGGATTTGCGGTTCCGCAGTTAGCATTTATATTAATTCCGTTGGGAGAATCGTAAAGCGATACAATTTGAAAGCCAAATTTCCTAAGTATACTTGGTGCAATATAAGAAAGAGCCCCATTGGAGCAATCAACGACTATTTTTATTCTTTCTGCATCTATTTTTTTAAATGTAAATGAATTTTTTATTTTGTTACAATAAAACGATACACAATTACCGTCAATTTGCGCTCTTCCTATGCTATTTCCTATCGGCGTTGGATAACAAATAGAATCGTCAAACATATTTCTTTCCAATTCAAGTTCTTCTTGATCGCTCAATTTAAGTCCAGCGCTATTAAATATCTTGATTCCATTATCAGAAAATTGGTTATGCGATGCAGAAATCATGACGCCGGCGTTAGCCTTCAATTCTGCAGTTAAAATTGACACTGCCGGAGTAGGAATGACTCCGATTAATTTAACGTCGATTCCGAACGAACAGAAGGCTGCAGTCAAGGCGTATTCGAATATAGTGCAAGATATACGTGTATCTTTTCCGATGATTACCATGTGATTGTTTTTGCTAGGATCGCAGAATTTAATGGCAATTGCTTTCGCCAATTTCAAACATGTTTCTATTGTCATTGGATATTCGTTTGCAACTCCACGAATTCCATCTGTTCCGAAAATTTTACGCACGAGTATTCCTTTGCCTATCGAACTTCAAGTATAAAATATAACGAAGATAATTCGTAGAGTTTATGAAATACAAAGATATTATTCATTATCTAGAAAAACAAACAAAATCTCACGATGTTGATTATATTAAAAAAGCTTTATTGGTCATGGAATTGGAAATTAATCCGTCTAAAGTAATAGTTGTTGCCGGAACAAATGGGAAAGGCAGTACAAGCGCGACATTGCAAACTTTATTAATGACGGCGGAAAAAAATGTTGGTTTTTTTTCATCTCCTCATCTTATAAAGATAAACGAAAGGATAAAATTCAACGGAGAAAATATCTCGGACGAGATTTTTTGCAATATTTTTCTACTTGTTCATAAAAAAATAAAAGACTTAAACTTAAGCTACTTTGAATATCTCACAATTATGGCAGTATATTATTTTTTTGAATGTCACAAAAACGAAATTGATTACGCGATTTTTGAAGCCGGGTTAGGCGGTGCTTGTGATGCGTCAAACGCTATTCCTCATAACACAAGCGTAATTACGAAGCTAGGCTTTGATCACGAATTGTTACTAGGAAATGCTTTAATTGAGATAGCGAAGAATAAACTCGGTATTATTCAGCCGTACAACAATGTGTTTCATGCTAAATTTAGTAACGAAATTTCTGAATTATCCAAAGAATATATGAAAAAATTACATTGTAACTTTATCGAGTCGTATCAATACGTTTTGAAAATCGATACCTCTGCCAAATATCCTGTTTTTAAAATAAATACTAAATTTGGCGATTTCCAAATAAATCTTCCAGGTACGCGAGGAGCCGAAAACACCGCACTTGCCGTTACTATTTTCCACAATTTAATCAATGGAACTGGACCAACTGATAGTGTAGGAAAATTTTTATCGGCTCTTCGGTATGTAGATTGGCCTGGACGCATGGAAAAATTCACATACAAAGATAAAGATATCTTCTTTTCTGGAGATCATAATCCGCAGGGCGTAGAAAGCTTAGTGGAAATTTTAAATTATTATAAATTCGAGAAAATACATTTCGTCGTTGGTGTTTGCCACGATAAAAATCATAAACAAATGTTAGAAAAGCTCGTGAGCGTAAAAAATTCGCACTTGTATCTCACTGAAACGCCGATAAGAACACTGCTATTGACAGATTATGATGCTGAATTTCAGAAACTTGCGACATATATGTCCAAGAATCCGACTGAAGCTATGAGAGTAGCCATGTCGAAGTCAACAGAAAACGACCTAGTAGTCGTGACAGGATCATTATACTTAGTCGGATATATAAAACAAATATTCGCGAAAAATCGACTATAACGTGCAGATATTTACCGAATGTCCCGAAATATCGTTTATGACCACAATATTATCTCCAGCGCTAGCAAACAAATATTCTGTTGCTACCACTTTTGCAATGTTGCATATCTGCTCAATTTCGAATTCTTTTTTGGCAGTGACCGCGAATACTCCGTAACACAATCCGGCTTTGCGAGCAATTTCCAAAGAATCCGTGACCAATATAATCGGGCAACGAGGACGCATTCTAGAACACCTAACGACAGATTGAAACGAATTTGCAAACAATACTATTACATTCGAGCATGAATATTGCGACGCCTCTTTTGCTGCCATGCAAACGGCATCAGTAATCGTGTTAGCAGGCAACTGCGTATCGTTTTCTAATTGTCTTGGGCAAGACGGATCGGATTCTGTTTTCGTGATGATTTTTGACATGATCTCTACCGCTTCAAACGGGTATTGCCCCGAGGCGCTTTCGGCAGATAACATTGTCGCGTCTGTTCCACTATAAATCGCAGTTGCAATATCAGATGCCTCTGCTCTAGTAGGACTTGGGGAGGCAATCATAGATTCAAGCATTTGAGTGGCAACAATAACCGGCCGTCCTACGCGATGACATGTATTAATAATGCGTCTCTGTACGCTAGGAACATCTTCAGGATTCATTTCAACACCAAGATCGCCGCGGGCAATCATAATTGCGTCAGAAGCTTCGACTATTGACTCAAGTGCTTTGATTGCAAGCGGCTTTTCCAATTTAGAGATCACTCCCGCTTTTCCATTTATGATCTTTTTTGCCTCTTCGATGTCTCTAACGCTCTGAACAAACGACAGCGCAACCCAGTCTGCTCCTAACTTAAGCGCAAAACTTAAATCGGCCATATCCTTTTCAGTTAAAGCCGGTATTGGTAACATAACATAAGGAACATTTACGCCTTTTCTATTAGATAACGGTCCTCCAGTCAAAACTTTGACCTCCGCATAATCCGATCCGCCGGATAAAACCTCAAAGCGCAGTTTGCCGTCGTCCAATAGTATATGGGCGCCAATTTTTAGAGCCTCAAATATTTCTGGATGAGGAAGATTAACGCGTCGCTTGTTTCCCGGAGCCATGTCGAGATCTAATCTAAATACGTCTCCTTTTTCCAGAATGATTTTATCATTCTCAAAGACTCCGACCCTTAGCTTTGGCCCCTGCAAATCTGCTAAAATCGTAGGAAAACCACGATGTTTTTTGCCGATAGAACGTATTGCGTTATAAACTTTTTCATGTCCTTCATGCGAACCATGCGAGAAATTCAATCTAAACACATCCACACCGCACAAAAATAATCGCTCCAAATTTTCCGGATCACAACTAGCAGGGCCGATGGTTGCAACTATCTTACTATTACGACAACGCCTCATACTTCCTCCGACAAAAACTCGAGTCGAGAGTATAACTTATTTAAAACGATGTCCATATGCCAAGTAACGCAAAACCAAAACTCAAGCGAATTCGGAAAATTCATCAAAATAACGTATTAACTTATGCTAATAACAATAATGATAAACACAATAGATTTAAACGACGAAATATAGTATAAATGAACAGTCTATTAAGAGGTAAATATGATCGCATCCCTCAATAGTGAAAGCAAGAATAAAATGCAAAAAACAGAAGCGCCGCGAAATAAAACAAATAACTCTTCAGGCCATCGTAAAGATGGCTTTTTTTGTATGCTTAAATTTGGACAGAATGGCGTATTCGCGGTTGCATTGTTTGGATTGTTTCTTGGAATATCCACAACAATGGTTTATAGCCAGCTTGGTATGTTTCTCAAAACCGAATTGCATGCTACGGAAGCTACTGTGGCTTTTATCGACGGAATAATTGAATTTTTTGCGTTTATCAGTCGTATTTTTGCTGGAATTTTAAGCGATTATATGAGCGAACGCAAATTGATCTTATTTCTCGGATGCTTCATGACGCTGTTGGCCAGGCCGATATTTTCGATTGCAACGTCTCCTCTAATGGTTATCATAACTCAATCCATGGAAAGAATAGGAAACGGTTTTCAGGCGACTCCTAGAGACGCTTTAATCGCTGATCTAACGACTAAAGAGGATAGGGCTAAATCTTATGGATTTAGTCGCTCTTTGAAAACGATCGGTTCTTTTTTGGGGACGCCGCTCGCGATATTGATAATGTATCTCTCATGCGACAATTATAGAATTGTGTTTTTGTGCGCAACGATTCCGGTGGTTATCGCCATATTCTGCCTTATGAAAGTGAAAACTCCAGAAGAAATACAAAACAAAAAGGAAATAAAAAATCGCGAAGTAGTAAATATATTTCAAAAAAAATATCTTAAATCGTTAGATATATCGTTCTGGAAAATCTTGGCATTAGCTTTTTTGTTTGAGCTTGGCCATTTTTGCGAATCTTTACTTCCTATTTATGGGAGTAATTTTCTATCGAAAACCGCTTCCGGATCCGTGAGTATGTTTATTAGTGTAGGACAAGTGCTCTTTTCGTTTCCTATTGGGTTGTATGCAGATAGGTTTGGTAAGGGAGTGTTTATTAGAGTTTGTATGTCGATGATGATATTGGCGAATGTGTCTTTTATTTTTGCTTATTCTATCGCTTATGTGTATTTGGGAGCTCTTCTTTG
>JAISYW010000114.1 GCA_031269645.1 Holosporaceae bacterium | reverse complement strand
CATGTCGATATATTGTTTCATAAAAAAACGAGCGCTATGCATTGTTTTTGAATCTATATTTTCGATATTATCGAGAGTATCTAGCATCCAACTTGACATAGTTTCATAGAATCGACGCGCAAAAAGCATTACTGCGTTGTTTTCAAATATATCTTTTTCAAATTTTTTGTTTTTTTCATTATATTTGAGCTCTATGGAAGACTCGTCTTTATGACCTAGTTCGCTAATAAAAGATTTTTGAAGTTCCAAAAGACGATCCAATAAATTCTGCCGTGATCTTTCTATTTGTTTAGGTTGAGTCGCCAATTCTTTACCAATTTTTAGAAAAGAAAGCATGGCAATCTGTGGATTTAGTACAGCGAATTGGAATAAATCCAAATTCTTAAAGTTGAATCCAAATGGGGTTTGCTCGTTATATTTGTTTTGCATTAATAAATATTTCCAACTTTATAAGTAAAAGTATCTCAAAGATTTATAAAAATATATATAATTTAAAACAATTCTTTTAAATTATCGTAAATAATTACGCGATAAGAACGACTTTCTGCTAAATAGTAGATTTGTGGCGCAAGACCGAAATTTGCTTATATATGAGGAAAAGAATACGGGAAGAATCAAGTGCAAAAATACAAAAAAAATGGAAAATTGTTAATGGCTCTTAATAATTTTTACTTCCATCTCAGATGGTATACTTCTTGTTGGCCAAAGCTTTTGGCTAAAGAAATTACTCCCACATATTCCGTAGAGTATTTTTCATAATATTTCAATCCTTTTTGATTGTATTCATTGCGTTCGTCGTTTGTTTCTCCGTGTAATAAGGCTACAAACTGCTGTGTTGCGTATACTTGCCCAACTGCAGTGACAGGTTCAAGTCTTGCCGCGCGATTAATATGACCGCCATAAAAATTCATTTTCTTTATAAAAGGATCGTTTGCAATAAATACCGGTCCCGAATGGAGAGAAATTCTCGCCCTTATTGGAAATGGGAATTCCGGATATTTTTTCCCTAAGTTTTCAACGATATCGCAGTATTTCAGCCCAAAATCCGCTATTTTAATTGCGCTATCTGCGACCGCAAATATCGCGTCGCCCCAAGTATTGAGCGATTCAAGGGAAACATTTATTTTCTCCATTGCCTCGTGTAGTTTTTCCAGAAAATCCAGAAAAGATGGAACATGTTCGTCCTGCAATTTACTATATCCTGATAGATCGGAGAACATCATCGATCTAATAACTCTATCTGGGGATTGGGCTATTGATGGATCAAACGATAATGAGCACTTTTGCGGTTGAATTAAGGCAGTTTCTATTTTTTCTATGGTTCTGGCGTCGTCGCCAAGCTCGTCTAAATCAATTAAATGAAGAGTACTGATATTGGTCCATCTATCAATAAAATCTGCCGGACCGCCTGGTAATGAATCTGTTCTCGAATGCCAAACGGCCATTAAATGCGGCTCAGTAGTTAAAAATTTCCCTCGCATAACTGCGCTGCCATGCATAACATGGTTAGAAAATCTGTAAAGCATGTCGTGTCCTAAATATCTGTCTTCGCTGGCAAAACTTATGGAATGGGCGTTTGCTATAATCTTTTCAAACCTTTTTTCCCAGCGTGGACCTGCATGTCTTATGTTCGTTTCCAAAAAATCCGAAATAGCAAATGGAAGAATTATATTTACTTCTCCTCCAAGACTTTGAAGAGCTTCAATAAATATTATATCAGCCCCACAGGAAGCGGAACTATAACCGATTTTTGCATTAATACCCTGCAATTTTTCGGTGATTATGCGTTTTACATCCCCTTCTATCTCCTGCGGAAATAGAGAGACCTGAAAACTTGGATGATCGATGGCATGTCCCGTAAAAACAACTATTGTGGGCGGAATTAAAATATCCAGCGCTGCGTTTGGAACTTTAAAACCAGCTTCTCGTAAGAAGTATAATTGTTGGCGAGCGGTTACAACGGAAATGTAATTTTCTTTATCGCTTTGTTTCATTGCCTCTTCATAAAGTTTACATGCATCATCTTCTCTGCCGATTAGTAATTGCGCTTCGGCCAAGTCTATCAGCTCGTTAAAAGATGCCTCCAGACCAAATGGTGGCAATAGTTTTAAAACTTCTGCCGAAAGTTGTTTAGCTTGATCATCCTCTCCCGTAAGCCAAGATAGCCAGGCGGCATTCATACCGGTACAAGTTTTTTTATTCAATTTAAACGAAGCAAGATATAATTCTCTTGATATTTCGAGGTCTCTACAATGATGCGAATATTTCCATGATTCCTTAAAAATATGTCCCACATTTGCAATTATTCCGGGTTCTCCTTCGGTTAAAAATTTACTGGATCGCAAATCGTCTATTGAGATCATCATCGTCTCTGTTGATTCGTCTTTTTGCGGAACAATTCCCAAAATCGGATATATAAGCTTTCGAGATTCTTCCACGGCACCGGTCTTTAATAACACCAAAGAATAAGCTTGGGCGAGCGCTACGTTGTTCGGATGTTTTTGGAAGGTTTTTTTTGCGATAACATGAGCCTTGAACATATGCCCGGTGGCTATTAAATTCATAATTTGATCTTCTATTTCGGTCGGACAAGAATTAGCGCCATCGGTCGCTTCCTCTTCGTTGTCATCTTCAATATCGTCGGTAATTTTAATCGCCGCTTCCGAAGGAATATCATTTTTCCGCTGAATCTCTTCATTTTTTGCGATAATTTCGGGAGATTCTTCTTTTATAGATCTATTATTGGCTAATTCGTTATCCTTTTTGTTATTTTCGCTATCTTTAGCCACGTCCCACTCCATTTTTTTATAATATTCGATTTGTCTATGATAATCTAATTGAATTAATTTTTAGTAAAAAAATAAGAAAATAAAACATCTTTAATACGTCAAATTTATTCTTTAATTAAGCGCTAATTAAAAATATCCTGGAAATAAATGCCTTCGGCATTTTTGACGGAGTTTCGTTTCGGCCGCTAGAAATCACTTGGCGTAAGAAAAATTATGCGCTTCCTTGTAGATTCGAAAATAAATTTGTGCGCGATCCTATCTTTAACAAAGCTTTGCTCCATTTATCTGCCATCGGATCGCCAAAAATTAAAGCTTCATCGGCTTCGATTGGTATCCAATAAGTGGAAGCAACCTCATTTTCTAGTTGTTCCGGTCCCCAGATGCCGCATCCCAAGCACAATAACTTCTTTTTAGGGGCGCATGTGGACGTTACAAGTTTAATTACGTCTTCATTCATGGCGAAAGCAATGTTATTAACGACGCTAACGCTATTGGCAAACATATAATCATCCGAATGAAGAATAAAACACTTATCTACTTCCTCTAAG
The DNA here is from genome assembly GCA_031269645.1 of Holosporaceae bacterium. GTDB lineage: Bacteria > Pseudomonadota > Alphaproteobacteria > UBA3830 > UBA3830 > JAIRZM01. Next base: position 783 of record JAISYW010000114.1, on the reverse strand, counting down.
CCTCCAAAATGAATTTCAAGATCTTCGACTCCTTCGGTATTAATTTTTAATTTCTCTAGCACATCGCAAACGGTTATGTTAGGAATAAGCTTGTTAATTACGACTCCTACAGCTCCTTCCTTGCTATGCTTACATATGAAAACCATAGATTTGCTCAAATTTTCGCTCTGCACTGAGGACGTAGACAGAAGTATTTTCCCGCTTAAATTTCGTATATCGTTATCTCGGTTGCACATATTCCTCACCAGGGTTACAATTGAATAATATATAATCTACGTTAAATTTTTACTAAAATGAAAAATTTTGCATTTAAAAACGTATTTCTTTTTTTACTAATATCATTTTCCACCTATGGAAACGCATTCAACTCCATAAAGCCGCAAATAATTATAGATAAAAAAATTATTCGTTCAAATAATTTTCGATGCGATTTAATGTGCCACGCTCCAAAGGGGTGGAAATTAGCTAAAGCTCCAAATGTTTTCGTTTCAAATTTAAAAAATCTGAAAAATTTCAAGCAATTAAGTAATAAAAAGAAAGACGATACAACATATAAAATAAGTTTTTCCGTTTTGATAGAAAATGAAAGTATTTCCGAAAATCTTATAGAATTAACTATAGAATGTCCTATGTGCCAAAATATTTGCACCATTGGATCCGAAAGTATTTCAATAACTTTTGGTTATAATAGCGAGATATCTAAGCGTAGTTTTCTTTATTTTCTAATAATCGGGTTTTTGGGAGGATTAATATTAAACGTAATGCCTTGCGTTCTTCCGGTAA
>JAISYW010000095.1 GCA_031269645.1 Holosporaceae bacterium | reverse complement strand
CTCAAATAACCGGATTTCCTAGACATAAAAACCTCATTGTTAATACTAATATCAATATACTAATAATGACAAATATTTACAATATACATGGGTATTTAATAATGAAAAATGGTATAATTAACATAGATTAAATTTTTTGTGAATTAATATTTATGGATAAAGCGAGCATTTCTAATGTCGATATAGGACAATCCTGCGGATAGAGATATTCTTCCATTTTTCTTAAAATTGATTTAGTATGCATCCCGATCAACGAAAGAATTCTGATGCATACTTTATCGCTTTATGACGTTCAGCAAAGCCTTTTGAGTAAAAAGTTTTCTTCCGTTGAGTTGACCAAATATTTTTTAGATAGAATCAAAAAATTCAGTAAATTAAATGCATTTATAACGGTATGTGAAGAGAAAGCGCTTCTATCCGCTCAAGAATCAGATGAAAAAATCGCAGATGGAACGGCTGGAGAGTTGGAAGGCATTCCATTAGGAATTAAAGATTTATTTCTAACGAAAGGAGTGAGAACGACTGCCGGTTCCAAAATGCTCTATAACTTCATTCCTCCTTATGAATCGACCGTATCTCAAAGACTATTGGATGCGGGAGCAGTTTTCATTGGAAAAACGAACATGGATGAATTCGCAATGGGATCCGCTAATATCACCAGCTATTATGGTAATGTAATTAGTCCGTGGGGCGTAGATGAAAAATTAGTTCCTGGCGGATCTTCCGGAGGATCAGCCTCTGCCGTAGCCGGCCATCTTTGTGTTGCGGCCATCGGCTCCGACACCGGAGGATCAGTTAGACAACCAGCTGCATTTTCAGGCATCGTTGGCCTAAAGCCGACATACGGAAGATGCTCGCGCTATGGTATGGTTGCTTTTGCATCTTCTCTTGATCAGGCGGGGCCTTTGACTAAAACTGTTCGCGATGCAGCTATTTTTTTAAAGATAATTGCCGGATACGATGAAAAAGATTCTACTTCCGCTCGCCAATCGGTTTCTGATTTTGCGTCTTTTGTTGGTCAATCAATAAAGGGCCTAAAAGTCGGCATACCTAAAGAGTGGCGAATAGATGGAATGTCTGATGAAATAATAGATTTTTGGAAAAAAGGAGAAACTATCCTTAAAGAAGCGGGGGCTGAAATTATAGACGTTTCTCTTCCCTATTCTAAATACGCATTGCCTGCCTATTATATAATAGCTCCAGCAGAAGCTTCTGCCAACCTTGCGAGATACGACGGCGTAAGGTATGGATTTAGATCAAAACAGGAAAGTTCTCTTAGTGAAATGTATGAAAATACTAGAGCAGAAGGCTTCGGAGATGAAGTAAAACGCAGAATTTTAATCGGTACTTATGTTTTGTCGGCCGGATATTACGACGCTTATTATACGAGAGCGTTAAAAATTCAAAAATTAATTAGGCAAGATTTTGCGGAAGCTTTTAATAAAGTTGATCTTTTATTAACTCCAACCGCTCCGACAAGCGCTTTTCTCATAGGAGAAGAACATAAAGATCCGGTTACGATGTATCTGAACGATGTTTTTACAGTTACGGCTAACATGGCGGGATTGCCCGGAATTTCTGTGCCAATCGGATTAGATAAATTAGGACGACCACTCGGTTTGCAATTAATATCTCCGCATTTTAGGGAAGAATTGCTGGTACAAGCAGGTTATGTATTAGAAAAAGGAGCAAATTTTCCTGTCCTTAAGGAGGTTAAATAATGGGTTACCTAGAAACGTCCAACGGAAAATGGGAAATTGTGATAGGATTGGAAGTTCACGCGCAAGTTATATCGAATTCAAAGCTATTTTCGTCTGCTTCTACGCAATTTGGCGCATCCCCAAACGAAAATGTATCATTTGTTGACGCTGCGCTACCTGGCATCTTACCTGTTATCAATTCATTTTGCGTAGATCAGGCCATAAAAACCGGTCTTGGTCTTAATGGAACAATAAATCTCGTTTCATTTTTTGATAGAAAAAACTATTTCTATGCGGATTTACCGCAAGGATACCAAATATCACAATTTAAATATCCGATAATCAGCGGAGGGTATATAGAAATCGAAAAAGAAAATGGTGACGCCAAGAAAATCAATATAGAACGCATTCATATCGAACAAGACGCCGGGAAATGTATTCATGATCAAAATCCCACGAAATCTTATATAGATTTAAATCGTGCCGGAATAGCGTTAATGGAAATAGTAACGAAACCGGATATGCGGAACGCTGACGAAGCGTCGAAATTTTTGCGTAAATTAAGATCTATTTTAAGATATCTCAAGACTTGTGATGGAAATATGGACGAAGCTAGTATGAGAGCTGATTTAAACATATCAATGCATCGTCCGGAGACGGAATTAGGGACTAGGGCGGAAATAAAAAATGTAAATTCCATAAAATTTTTAATGACAGCCATAGATTTTGAAGTAAGAAGACAAATAGAGATTTTGGAATCTGGTGGAAAAATTGAACAAGAAACGCGTCTATTCGATAGCACCACTGGAGAGACTCGTCCAATGAGATCGAAGGAGGACGCTCATGATTATCGGTACTTTCCGGATCCTGATCTTCCTCCATTAGTATTAGAACAATCGCGTGTTGACGCTATCCGCCAAACATTGCCGGAATTGCCGGATGCCAAAACAGAACGTTTACAACGCAACTATGGGTTATCTCATTATGATGCTTGTTTAATTTCTTCGGAAATAGAATTGGCGGATTTTTATGAAAAATCTTTAGAAAGTTCGAAATGTAATGATAAAGACATTGCTAAAACGCTTTCTAATTGGATAATAGGAGAATTGTTTGCTTTTCTAAATAAGCACAATAAAAATATTACCCAAAGTAATATCTCTCCGGAAAATCTTGGCGAATTAGTTGTGCTAATAAAAACAAATGTTATTTCTGGAAAAATAGCGAAAGACATCTTCGAAATCATGTGGGAAACACAAAAGAAGCCGTCGGATATAATTGAAGAAAAAGGTTGGAAGCAAATCACAAATTCAGACGAGATAAAAACGGTTATTATTCAATTACTTGATGAAAATCCTGAAAAAGTTGCGGAATACAAAAACGGTAAAGAAAAACTTTTTGGGTTTTTTGTTGGTCAAATTATGAAAAAAACAGCCGGAAAAGCTAATCCACAATTATTAAATGAGATTCTGCATAAAATTCTCGATAATTGAATGTTGATTTACTATTGTATGTTATAGTAAATTCGAACCTAGACATGAAACTATATTCGGAGGCCATGAATGAGAGATTTTTTTATTAGATTGCTAAAGATAATTTCGGTTATTGTGCTAGCTATATTGGCTATTGAATTAACGGGAAATAGAGCAGTAGCGATTCGTCTTGCGGTAAATGGATGTAATGACGTCGTTCAGTTTGTGACCGATGCGAAAATGTTTATCAGACATACAATTTCCACTTTTTTTTGATAATCGTTACATTCTCCTCATATGGCTTCAGGGAAAATAGCTGTTGAGGAAATTAATGCTGCGTTGTGGACTGCTGCGCGAGCTTTTTTTGCATAATGCGGGCGTAGCTTAGTGGTAAAGCTTCGGCCTTCCAAGCCGACGATACGGGTTCGATTCCCGCCGCCCGCTCCGTTTTTTTGGGGGGACACACGCAAATTCGCAAAACTGCACCGTGTTGCAACCAAAGCGGTCTCGTGGGAGATATTGCCGGTGATGGCAAGGTTTAGTTTGGAGATAAAGGATGAGGCGATGCAGTTATGCCATTCTCGAGAAAGATATACATTTTCTCTTCGTTTCGCAATGTTTCTTGTTAGACGATTTTCTAAAAAGTCTTTAGATTCATCAACAACACGGTTGACTTTCTACATAAAAACTTGCAAATATTATAGCATAAAATACTCGATCTTTACTTCATATCTCAACAAAAAAACGCTTCCTTCAGTGGAAGACTAGATACACAATAAACACTCCAAACTATTCTTCGAAAACCAAACCATGAGGATGGAAGATCTGATTGAGAATTTCTTCAGATTGAACAAATTCGTTTGGTGTAAATGGGGGGTAGGTTTTTTTTCTCATCTTCGGAAAATAAAGGACTAAAAATATTAACTGCTGACATTACAGATATATTTGTCAATCCCCCATTTTTTGTACCAATTATATTGGCAGAGAATGAGTAAAAAGAATGAAAGA
>JAISYW010000071.1 GCA_031269645.1 Holosporaceae bacterium | reverse complement strand
AGCGACCAATGGAATCATGACAATTCTTTCAGGAATTTTATCCGCAAAAAAATAAAAAGGAGGGAATCTATGGGAAACGCTTTTATTTTCCAAATCTATCTGAGGATAGATATTATCCCAAAAACGTTCGCAAAGAAGGCTAATCAGTAATATACCTTGATTAAGGCCTTGAAATCCATCTAATACAGTCATTGCTTCCAAAAGCCACATCGCTATTTGTAGATCTTTGGTTTTTGTAATGAGGAGTTCCGAACAAATGCGTTTTACTTCTTCCCAATTGGCTTTTTTGGGTTCGATTTGCCAAACTCCTTGAGATAAACGCGAATCATCCTCGCGTCTATGTTCTTTTATTTGATCATAAATATAATCGTACTTTAAATATTCGCCGCACTCGTTATCCAAAGAGATCGGAACTAAAAATTTACTTATTTTTTTTATCATTCCTCATCCTCGGCCGTAGGTACGGCATTATTTTCGGCGGCCTCCTGTTGAACAGGCTGAGGCGCGACTTCTGCCGATAGTTCGGCGGCGTTTTGAACTGCAGGAACTTCTTCTTCAAAAGAAACACCGGCGTTTATGTTAGACGCATTTGCGGTGGCGGTCGAAGATTCTTCCGATGTTAAATCAACGCTACGCTCATGACCATACAAGTCTGGACAAAATTTCGGAAATATTGGCCATGCTAAAGGAGCTGGTTTATCTCCATCTTTGAGTATCGGCGTAATTTTTAAAACTATTTTGGAAGTTAAGACATTGTTTCCTTTATTAGAATCTACGATTGGCACGTTAAATTGCACCAAAATTCCATTTGGAGATTCAATTTCTTTATTAATTTTATTTTCCTCAATTAATCTAAACATCGCCCATTTGCCTGCATAAGAGAATGTAACCTTTGTTCTATTAATTGATAAATTTTTGCTTGATCCCTGTTCATATGGCTTTTCGTTAGACGAAGCAACCCAATCAAAAACTGCGTTCACTCTATCGTTATTAAAGAAAACGCTTTCCGAGTTGTCTGCAACCGACGAATCATTGATATTTATCGCTCTATCCAGTAACGATGACGTTAAGGCCTCTAAATTTGGGGCGGGACGTAATTGGATATTAAACGAAACCGGAGCAGTGCTAACATCTGATCCCTTAGATTGAGAAATCCAAGCTTTTAAAAATGGGATTAATTTATTCATCCCTTTTAAGAAATCAAAAACTTTGTGGCTAATTCCTTTTTTATCCTTATTGCGTTCCAGAATAGGATAAATATTCCCATTTTGTTCGTATAAATCAACGAATCTTTCAATATCGCGCACAGACGCTTCTGCTTCAGAGGTACCAAATGGGAATTTATGACTCAAAGATTCGTTAAAAAATTTATTTATTGCATTATAAGCGACTGATGCCTTGTCATATTGAACTACATCGGCACGAGAAATTAAGGATTTTGCCACATCCGAGCGTTTTGATAAGAAAAAGTCTCCGCCAGTTTCTGAAATATTTCTAATTTCTCCTTTATCATCAAAAGAATCGATTGAGACCTTAGATAAATTATCAGATAAGAAAGATTCTAGAGCCGCTATGGAATTTCCTGGTTTTTTAGCTTCATAATCATCAACGCTACTGATAATTGATTTCCATTTTTCGATAATTTGAGGGTTTTTTATTTTATCAAAGATATGCGGCATCGATAAAAGATCCACGATTGGCGATGCTAATTCTTTAGCTAAAAATTTAATCCTTGCAAATTGCGCCGTTAGGTATTGTTTTAATCCTTCTTGATCTTCAAAATTTAAAAATTTCGGATTTTTATCGCCGCTCCAATTATCAAATACAGCAGAACCGGAAGAATATGGAGTTTCGAGATTAAATAACGCGTCGATTTTTTCTAGCAGCGACAAATAATGAGGTATTAACATTGAAGAGAATCCAAAATCTTTTTGATTATCCTCTTCCTGCATTTCGTCAATTATTTTCGCAATCTTAGGGATAGCGAACGATGCGTTTCTTATATTAGATGCTTGACGTTTGTAAGCGTCTTCTAATAAATCGCGAGAATGTCCAAGTGGCATGTCATCGAAAATCTGTGCATTTCCCAACATTGACCTCAAAGTTGGATAAAAACATTTCCGCGCGATTGTTTTGTACATATCAAAAAACTGAGCCCGCATGTCTGGCGGCATAGTTGTTGAAAATTCATAATATTTATCGATTAGCTCGGATAGTTCTTTTAATCTTTTTAGATCCCAAATGAGCATTTTATCTTCAAGAATTGTAGTAATTAAATTTCCATTTGGCGCAGAGCAAATAAATGGTTGCTCCAATAACGCGTGTATTTCTTTCTGGAAATTTTCAAATCCAGTTGACGGCGTTGTAATGTTTTCTGACAATAACGCGTCCGTTAAGTCTGTTTTGTATTCCCGTAAACGCGATTTAAATTGGTGAAATTCAGTTTCCGCCAGTTGAAGAAGTTCTTTAACACAAACTTCGCTAACAATGTTTGCTGCCCTCATATCGGCTATTACGGTATTATACTCGTTTGTTGGAGAGAAACGATCATTGGCAATCCAAGCAAATTTTTTGTTTTTTAATATATCCGCTATCAACAACGTCTTTCTATATGTTTTCGCAAGATCTTGAGAAGAGTATGTCGCAGCTGCACTTTTGGAAACGTCAATAATTTTATCAATGTCTTCCGAAACGCTTTGTAATATTTTTTCTATGGTTTTATCAAAAACATCTTGCAAAAATGCGGCAAATATAGAACGTAAATTAGCCTCTATGCGCGATTGAAAAAGCGTTATATCAAATTTCGGAAGCATTAATTTTTTGTTTGGAATATGGCTTTTCATTGCTTCGGCAATTTCAAATTTATCTTTAAAAATCGTACTTGTTAGATCCACAATGCTTTTTCTATCTTCAAGTTGTCGTATAGCGTTATATTCTGCACTAATTCGTTTGATATTAGATATGCGTCGGACAAATTCTTTTAGATTTTTGAAACTTAAAAAGGAATTTACATCAAATAGATCTTTTTTCTGGTGATGTCCTTCTATGCTAGTATGGAAATTCTGCAAAATCTTTTTAGTATCTAAATTAAGGTCTATATACATGGCCCGCACAACGACAGAATCAAAAATCAGTCCAATTGTTCCCATTAATTCGTTACGCAGACTAGAAAACCACGATTGAGGTACAAAAATAGACGATAAATCAGCCCATTTTACAACTGGCATGCTTTGAAGCAACTTTATGGTGTACTTATTTATCAAAGCCTGATCTTCTTCACCTTTTAGGTTGTTTTCCAGATACTTAATTTTTATCATAGAATTTTTAATGGGCGACATTATTTGATAATAATCGCGTATTTTATTTTTAATCACATTGTTTCCCCAAAACCAGCCAAGCGAAACAATTATTGAGCCCGTAGCAAAGATAATTTTATTGCGATATTCAACTTTGTTCATATCAATCGCCTCGGCACAAATTGGATACGCGATATTGTGCTCTTTAAAAATCTTATCTTTAAATAAGTCTTGAGCGAAATACAGTCTATCATTGTAAGAATGCGCTAAGTTAGTGTCGATATTTACGAATAATTTTGGACTTATCGCCATTAGTTGCACGAGTTCGCTAGAAACTGTTTCGACTACCTTAGATTTTCCGACGAAATAAACTCCTCGTAGAATTAAACCATCTTCCGGAGAGTGAGATCTGAACATTTCGCACAAATATTTGCTTAACGGCGCTTGAATCTTGCGGAACTGAGAAGCGAATAAAATTGCCGCTTCCAAATCAGCTGATATTTTTTTCTCATGAGATAGATGAAGTATGCCTTTTTTTATTCCTTCGTCGACCGTCTGAAAAATTTCGCGAATCCATTCGGTGGAAAAAGCGTGATTAATCGAGTATGGGCACGACCATCCAAAAATTTGCTGTTTTGAGTCGTTGCTCAACAGATGAGCGAATTCTGAAAATCCTGGGACTAAATCTGTTTTAGTAACAATTAAATAAATCGGCAAACGAAAATTTACTTCTCGCTGGAAAGCAAATATTTTCTCGAACATTTCGCGAGCGTGCGTTTCGATGTTTGTCATATCTGACAGCAATATATCTGCAGGTACGGTTACAATAATTCCATCTAGCGGTCTTCGAGGACGAATAAAAACGAATAACTCGCTGAGAAAAGACCAAAATTTATCCTCATCTTCTCCGGTTTCTATTTTCGGAAGTTCAAAAATTATTCCTTTTTTAAATAATTTCCACATTGAATCAACCGCAGATCCATCTGCCGTCAAGTGTTCGAAGTTTAAATTTTCTAGCAAAGTAGATTTCCCACTGCTTTCGGAACCAACCATCATGAAACACGGATGTTTATATCTCCAGCGAATATCGTAGGTACTATTTTTCAAGATTTCCAAAACTTTGAAGAAAATTTTTGTTACGGGACCAGCTTTTAAAAATCCGTACAATGTAAGAATTTCTCCTAATCTTCCGGAAATTATCGGCAAATCTTCATGACGTATTCTAGCTGGAATTGGCGATTTGACGTCTACTTTAGTTTCTTTTCTAATAATTTGTGGTTTTGGTTTGGAATTTATATAGAGAACGCAAATTCCAAAAAAAACAATTACTAATACCAAAGCAACTACTATCATTCCCAAAGAAACTGCCGGAATCAATTCTTTAGGAATTACTGATACTTTGCTTAATAATAGTCCTATAATTCCAGACATTTTACTCTCTCAAAGCAATACTGGAGATTTCGTTTAATAATTGGCGGATATCTCTTGTTTCAAAAATCCAAACAACCGAGCTAATAACAAAAAACATAAAAACAAAAAATGCAGATATATAATTTATAATTGAAGCGTCAGGCAATAGTTTTCTATGAATTGTCGGTAAGGTATGAGTATATTCTTTCTGAAATAGACGGTGTCCTATCAAAAACATCGATTTATCATTTTTTTCTATGAATTCGAAAAGGCGTTTTCTGTAGACGCCTATTTGTATTTGCTCGTTTTCCATGCCGCGGTATTTTCCTTTAAATCCGAGTGATAGGATTTTCAGATAAATTTCAGCTTTTTTGGTGGATAATGTTTCTCGCTCGGTCAGCAATTCATTGATTATTTCGAAGATTTTATCTCCGGCTATTTGCGTTCCAAAATAACGATTCTCCAATATGTTTTCTTCCCAATATTGTTTCCCTTCCCAATCCATATTGAGGAAAACTTCATCGCAAATTGCTGCCATTGCATATACAATATCTTTTAGATCTTTATTCAATGATGAGGTTTCATTTTCCAGGGTTGTTTTTAAAAATAAACTTAATGATTTATGCAATGTTTTATAATCAATTTCTTTGTTCTCTATCTTTTTGGTAATATCTTTTCGACTACTAAATACATGCGTACAAAATATTTCAAACGCTATAGAAAGATCGGATGTATCTGCATCCAGGAAACTGGTGCTCTGCATATGGCGTAACCCCCCAAAATCTTTGAACAATCGCGCAATCTTAAAGATAAATTGATAATAGTTAACGATTTACTTATTTTTTACGAAAATATGAAAAAATTGTGATTTGTCGCTTTGGAATTGGTAGCTAAGTATGGACGAGTTCTAAAGCGTAGCGGTTTTCAGCCGGCGGTGGAAGGGGATCACGATGATCCCACATTCCCGCCGAGCGATTTTTGAGAGATGGTAGATGCTAGTCTGATGTATAACACCGCACCTTAATATCTCTTCCAGTTTTTGTTGTAATTTCATCCTTTAGTTTAGTTAGAGTAGTACCACTGAGGCTTCCTGGCAGCCAAAGCTCTTTCAAGTGCTGCAACCCAAGGACCACATGAGGGATCAAAGAAGTGTCAGCAAAAGAACAGCTATAGAATGATAATTCCTACAAACTTGAAAACACGGTCGCAATTCGTGGGAAATCTCCATTGCAGCCAGAGCTACTGGGCCAGAAGAAACGATGTCTCCGTCGAAAAATATCTTCTTCGCCTGAATTCTCATTCCGCTGCATTCCATCGATTCTATATGGACGCTTTTTGCGGTGGCTATCTCCAGAAATTAGTCCGCCTTGATCGAATTTCGGTCGATTTTTATATTTTTATCGCCGCGATTTGTGCTTACCCTTTTTCTATTAATCCTAACCATGACCTTTCCTCAATAAAATCGAATTACGCATTCAGGATTGCGCTTTTTTGGGCAAAAGTATATCCGTAACTATTACCTAGGTAATAATTACCTAGTGCAAATTTTTCCTAAGGCTTGCCTTTGTTGCCTGAAAGACAGACGATGGCGGACGTTGAAAGAAAAAACGAATTTTTCATTTAGGTAGTCCAAATTACCTAGACGATTATCTAGATAAAATAAATTTGATGGAATGAAATAGTAATTTTGGGGCTACAAATTTTCTTCGACGTAGTATTTGGTGAATTCGTAGTCTTTCCAGTAAATGGCTTCGAAAACGTGCAGGGCGTTTTCAAAGCAAGTTTTTAGGTCAGGCGGATTTTCTTCCTGGAAGGTGTTTTGTTTGAGGAGATCGTCGTATTTTTCTCGGGAGAGAATATTCCTGCATAGGGTCTTCATAAATTTGAAAAATTTTGCAAAATAATCAGCCGCCGATTTTATATCGTTCTGGCGGTACCTAATTACCGCGGCGTGATAATAGCAGGTATAAAACAGATCGCAATAATTGTTTCGTTCGCGGTTTTTTGCGGAGAATATCGATTTGCAGGCTTCCCATGCTTCGGTCAATCGATTCAAACGCTTAAGGATTCTGCCTCATGCACTTTTAGGCAGAACAAATAAACCCACAAAGTAGACTTACGAAAATTTTTTTTGGCTTCCGAAAAATAGTCGTAGACTTCTTTTACTTTATTGAATCTGAGATGCGCAAAACCTCTTTCCCTTGCGATTATTCCCTGAGCGTAGATAAGATCGCTGTCCAACGGCAATATTTTAATAACGTCTTCCGCCTCGGAAGCGGTTTTCAGTGCCAGATCATATTTTCCCAGAGCGTTATAAATTCCGGCCAGTCGACTCATGTGAATCGCCCATCTTCCGGCGACTTTATACGTTTGAAGTCGGATTTGCCGTCGCGATTGGCGAAATTATTGCTATCGCTTTTTTTACAAAAATATTTAATTTTATGTGAAATTAATATTAATTTTACCAATTGTGTCTATGATAAATTAAGGAATTGCCCTATAAGGATAGATTAAATTTTTTATGTAGTAGCAATTGTATGGATAAATGGAGCATATCG
>JAISYW010000041.1 GCA_031269645.1 Holosporaceae bacterium | reverse complement strand
CTTCATCGGATATTCGACTATATTTTGCAACAACGAAAGGTTTCGCCCATTCTTTTGCTTTATTTATATCGCCGTAACCTAGCGATTTCGCAAAACTGTTATCCAATTCATATTCTGTTGCTTTTAGTATTTTTTTGACAATTGCTTTGTGTTTTATATTTTTACCGGCTAATGCTTTATCTTTGAAATTCGTAGGATAATTAATAGAAAATTCACGCGTTTCTGAAATTTTCGCCCCAAGAAAGTGTTTCGAAAAATCATCTACTAAATCGCTCTCGCCAACAATAATTTCCAAATCACTTATTTTACGATCTTTTTTATTTTTTTCATTCTGTAAGCAATACAAATCTATTATGATTTTTTGTTCTTTCTCGACTTTTTTAGCTAATTTATCCTCTTGCCAATTTTTATGCTCTTTTCTTATAGCCTCAAGAAGCCCGTCGGCTTCCTTTTCATCAATTTCTGGTATAAGTTTTTCAACCTCTAACTTCGATATATCTTTTAGTTTGAATTCTGGGATTACCTCGAATTTCATAACGAACTCAAGACCATTTTCGTCTTCTTTCACTATATCAGTCGTATAATTGATGGAAACGGCGAGATTCTCGTCTTGCAAAACCTTTTTGGCAGCGCGCGTAATGGACGTTTTTTTAGATTCAAGGCTCGCGCTTTCTCCATACATACGTCTGATAATATCAAGCGGGACTTTTCCCGGACGGAACCCGTCTAATCGCGCCTTTTTAGCTTTTTCTTGCAGCAAATCATCCACAGATGCATCAAGCTCTTCGCGTGAAACGAAAATATTATAACTTCTTTTAAGGCTTTCGCTTGTTTTATCAACAATTTTCATAAAAACTCCAAGACACGTACCCGGTGCGGGCGGAGGGACTCGAACCCCCACGGCACAATCACCACCAGAACCTAAATCTGGCGTGTCTACCAATTCCACCACGTCCGCTCATTTTATCGTATATATAGCATTTATTTTATTAACAAAAAACTTCCTATTTAAAATAAAAATCCATAGTTTTAATTAATAATTCATCAATACCAACGACAGGCATCCATTTCAAAATATTTTGCGCTTTTTTTATAGATGGAACTCTCTTGAACACATCTTGATATGATTGTCCATAATATTCAACCGAATCGGCATTAACAATTTTTATATTTGCAACTTGATTTTTTATTTTCTCATATTTCCGTGAGAATTCAATAATTTTATTAGCCAAAGCCTTGACAGTTATTTCGTTATATGGCGTTCCAATATTAAATATTTGCTTATCTGCGCAATTATCATTATTTTCTATGATCTTGATAAGAGCTTCGATTGCATCCGAGATATAAGTAAAACATCGCGATTGCTTGCCTCCATCAACAAGATTAATATTTCCGCCATGCAAAATATTACTCAAAAACTGACTAACAACCCGAGAACTTCCGCTATTTTCATTGTAAATATTATCAAGACGCGGACCGATCCAATTAAACGGACGAAACAAAGTGTAACGCAACCTGTCTCTAATACCATAAGCATATATTACTCGATCCAGCATTTGTTTTGAGCACGAATAAATCCACCGTTGTTTACAAACGGGACCAGTAACAAAATTTGAAGTTTCTTCATCAAACTCTTCGTCTGAACACATCCCATATACTTCCGACGTTGATGGAAAAATTAAACGCTTATCATATTTGGCCGCTAATCTTACAATCCGTAAATTAGCTTCAAAATCCAATTCGAAAATTTTTAAAGGATCTTGCACGTAGACTAACGGGCTAGCTATTGCTGCCAGAGAAAAAACTATATCGCACTCATTTATTTGTTTTTCAAGCAAATCGAAGTCTTTTAAAATATCCGCTTGGATAAATTTAAATTTTTTTTTCGATAATAAATGATCAACCTTAGAAGACGTAATATCTATGCCGATCACACGCCAATCTTCATGATTATAAATTATCTCATCCGACAAATGACTACCGATAAAGCCTCCGACTCCGATGATTAATATATTCATTTTTTACTTTTCGCGCTCTTTTTTTCCAAGATATCACGAATAACAAATCTCGGATGTTCGCAGACAGCAAAATATGCCCTTCCCAAATATTCCCCTAATAATCCGATACCAAGAATTATGAAACTTAACAACAAAAATACGAAAGCGAAACGTAATCCGTATCCATGATGGTTAAGTATTAACTTTTTGCATACTTCAATTAAAAAATATATTCCACTTGCGGCTGAAATCATCATTCCCAGCATAGTAAACACGTGCAATGGAGTTAATGAAAATCCTGTCATTAGATCGAATGTAATACGCACCAATTTATAGAAATTATACTTCGATCTTCCCGCTTTTCGTTCCTCATGAGTTACTGGAATATCAATTGGATTTCCCGCAAATTTCTGGGCAAGCGCCGTAATGAAGGTTGATGTTTCTCGTGTTTTTACTACTTCGTCGATAATGAATTTTTTATACGCTCGCAACATACAACCATGATCTCGCGTTTCTATTCCAGTTAACTTAGCTCTCAAAATGTTTACTGTTTTTGAAGCATATGTTCGGAACAAATTGTCATGACGTTTGGCGCGATATCCGGCGACGAGATCGTATCCCTCATCTATTTTATCCAACAAATTTGGAATCTCTTCCGGTAAATTCTGTAAATCGGCGTCTAAAGTAACAATTATCTCTCCGCGAACATGCTCGAATCCAGCAAGAATTGCCACATATTGACCATAATTTCCGTTGAAGGTAATAATTCTTAATGTATCTGAGCGCTTTTTGAACCAGTCGCATAACATACGAGACGTATTATCTGAACTACCATCGTCTACGAATATAACTTCATACCTTTTTTTTATTCTGTCCATCGTTTTTAGTAAACGTTGGCACAATACATCTACGTTTTCTTCTTCATTAAAAATAGGAATTACTATAGAAACCTTTATTACGTCGTTTTTAAGAGAAGTTTTTTCGCTTTTAGTAATCTTAGACTGAATTGCCTTTTTCATATAACTTTCACTGACTAAAAAACTTTTTTATAACATCGATAATATAATCTTGTTCATTATTTTCAAGAGTTGAATATAATGGAAGACACACTACCCGCGCCCCTATATATTCTGCATTCGGGAAGTCTCCCTTTTTATATCCAAATGTTTTTTGATAATAACTAAACAAATGTATTGGAGTATAGTATGGCGTTGCGCCTATGGAATTTTTTTTTAGAAAAGATATAAAATCATCTCGTTTTGAGCAGTCCACAATACAAATCGGAAAGAGGTGCCCCGAATGCACAAAATCGTACTGGGGAGCGTTTTGCATCGCAATTTTGTCTGGTATTTTTTCAAAAGCCTTTCTATATCGGTTCGATAAATATCGTCTTTTTTCGTTTAGTTTCTCGACTTCTTGCAATTGATGTATTCCGATAGCAGCTTGAATGTCGGATAAATTACTTTTAAATCCTGGAAATACAACGTCATAATAACAATTAGCATTCTTAGAAAACCTATCCCAAATAGAACGATCAATTCCATGGAATCTTTGAAGAGATACTATTTTTTGTTCAAACTCTGAGTCTAAGACTATGCAACCGCCCTCTCCCGATGTCATATTTTTTATTGGATGGAAGCTAAATACCTGAATATCGCCGAAAGTTCCGATTTTACGATTTTTGTAGGAAGAGCCAACGGCATGCGCGGCGTCTTCTATAACTCTCAGATTTCTCTTCTGGGCAATTTCATAAATTGTATCTAAATCGACCGCCAATCCGGCATAATGCACCGGCATAATTGCTTTTGTTTTAGACGTGCATGCGCTTAAAATTTTAGATGGATCGATATTGAAAGTGTTCGGTTCAACATCAACAAAAATTGGTTTTGCACCGAGCATTGCAATTACGTTGGCTGTAGCCACAAACGTTAATGGAGTTGTAATAACTTCATCTTCTTTTTCTATTCCTATAGCCATTAGCGCCGCCTGCAGTCCAGCGGTTGCGCTAGAGAGAGCCATTACCGCTCTTCCTCCAAAATATTCGCTTAATTTTTGTTCGAAT
>JAISYW010000089.1 GCA_031269645.1 Holosporaceae bacterium | reverse complement strand
CTTTTTCAAAAGATTACATATATCTCCAATTCTTCCGATATGTCTCGGTATAACGATGGTTAGCAAATCAAATTTAGAAATTAATCTTTTATGAGCTTCAATAATAGTTTCTTCTTCTCCATCATGAGTACTTGCGGCAACCAATACTTTTTTGCCGCGACACATTTTTTTAAATATTTTCAAAAGATTAGCATCATATGACAGTAACGCATTTGCATATTTCAAATTATCTATGCATTTTACGTTGTTTTTTGAAAAAAAACCGTATCTCTGAGCGTCGATTTCTGATTGAGCCAAAATGCAAGTGAATTTTTTTAGAATAGAAGCGAATATTTTTCTGAACAAACTCCAGCGGTTGAACGACCTTGAAGATAACCTTGCATTTAGAAGGAAAATAGGGATACCTCTACAATACAAAGTATCAACAATGTTTGGCCAAATTTCTGATTCCAAAAAAAACGCGACATCCACCTCCCAGTAGTCTAAAAATTTCGCAATCCAGCGAGGACTGTCGGCGACAGCAATTTGATGATAACATCCTCGAATTTTCGCAATCTTAGGAGCCAATATACGTGCCGACGTAACAGTGACGGTTGTTAGTAAAACATTTAAATCTGGAAATTGATTTTTTACGTGCTCAATAAAAGTTAGCGCAGTCGTAGATTCGCCAATACTTGCTGCATGTACCCAAATTAATTTTCCTTCCGGTCTTTTTATTGTAGCGTGGCCAAAATGATTCTTAACGCTTTCAAATTTATCCTTTCCATATAAACATCTAATATAAAAATATGCACGAAGAAATGGCGATAACAATAAAAATAATATTCTATATAACTTAAACATTCATTAGGACTTTATGAGCTTTTTCGGAAGCTTCGTTGATTTTTGATTCGACATATTGGGCTGCCTCCGTTTCTGTCATATTTTTTAGTTCAGCAGAAGTAATTGGGTTGCCCCACACCATAACTCCTCTATTGAATGGCCATACCCAAATGAATTTATCCCAAGAATCGAATCTGAAATATCTTTTTACGCAAAAACTGTACGGCAGAATATCCACTTTAGCCAATTTAGAAATAGTCACGATCCCAGAAGATAACTTATGACGAGGACCACGAGGACCGTCGGGAATAATAGCCACATATTCCCCAGCTTTGGCAAGCTGAATTAATCTTTTTGCCGCCGTAAAGCCTTTTCCAGTAGATCCATAAACAGGGGGCATAGAAAAAAAATTCTTCACTATTCTTGCTATCAGGCGACCGTCTTGGTGAGCAGAAGCTAAAACATGTAACGGCTTTTCCCACTTCCAAACGCACGGAGCAAGCATTAATCTATCGTGCCATAGGCATACTATGAATGGGACCCCTTTTATATGATAAGATTCAGGTATTTTTTCGCCGACCAATGTCCATTGCGTCGTATAAAAAGAAAAACGCATCAACAAAGCCATCGTTTTTGATATGATAGCCTCGAGCTGACTGTATTTTTTGATTTGCTTTAGAACGGTGAATACGTTAGTTTTAATTTTATCAAAAATTACCTTCATTAGAGCTTTAAAAGAACAAACTCCTATTTAGAAAGGAAATCACGAATAACGTCTACAGAAGATAACTGCTTAGGTCGAGGCAGGACAGGCGGCATGATATCTTCAGGCAAACAGAAAACAACGTTGACATGTTCTTTTGTAATATCACTCACCGGCTCTAGAGTAAAAAAGGAATCGTCCCTGAGTCTGTATGTGCGATATTTAAAGTCACGCAGCATTTGTTGCAATTCCTTTAAACAGGATCCGCAAGATTTTAACGCTGTTTCATTTACTCCCACCATAAGAGACGGACGATATTTCTCAATCGTATTCCTTGCCCCTCGCAATGCGCGAGTTTCGCTACCTTCAACGTCCAATTTTATAAAATCAACTTTATTTATACGCTCATTCTCCACAAAATCGTCTATTCTTACTACATTTACTTTTTCAGTTTTGATCTTATCAACGCCTTTGGAACTGAATTCTGTCCCAATTGTATTAATTAGATTTCTTTCCTCACAGGCTATCGATAATTGCTCCGTACCATTTTTATCAAGAAAGGCAAATTGGCGAGGGTGAACTACGTCTGGAAGTTTATTCAATTCTATGTTATCGCATAATCTTTCAAAATCGCGAGAGCTTGGCTCAACAGCGTAAATGCGGCCATTTTTTCCAATCACACGACTAGCCAACAGAGAAAAATGCCCTATACCAGTTCCAGCATCAATGAAAACACTACCATCAGTCAAAAAGCTATTCACAACAACAATTAAATTTGGATCATAAATACCTCTAACGAATATTGCCCTATAAATTTCATTGCCCGGATAGATTTTCAATTTCAATCCTTCAATCCAATCAATAATCTCCGGCGTCTTCATGCGAAGGTAACTCCACCATCTACACCAACCTTTTATGGATCTAGCGCAATCTCCCAAAAACCTATTCCAGCCAATTATTGGAGACAACTTTTCGTAGTCGGAAACGCAATCATTCGCGTTCTCTTCGGAAATTTCTTTTGTATTTTCAACATTCCCTTGATCAACGCATCGCAGTTGACCACAAAGAAGCGTTATGCAAGCGAATAAGACGCATCCATATCTTTGAAACATGAAATTTTCTCCATATCAATTTAACACCACTCAGTGTTAACTATAATGAAGAAAAAAACAAGTATTTTTTAAAGGTAACGGGTTGTGCCGTGTTTTTGCGAAAACTGTAAGCCGGATTCTGTAAGATAAAAACATCCCGATAGTCATTCATCTAGCGTTTACGTTGCCGTAACCGTCAAGCGATCTACCCGAATAACATAGCCGGAAGGAACGGCGTTATTCCTATTCGATCTTGCTCCAAGTGGGGTTTGCACTGCCATAATTGTTACCAACTATGCGGTGAGCCCTTACCTCGCCATTTCACCCTTACCATAAAGGCGGTATATTTTCTGTTGCACTTTCCCTAACGCTATATCAGCGCCGCCAGACGTTATCTGGCACTTTTCCTCCAAGGAGTCCGGACTTTCCTCTATATAGCGAATATATAGCGACTATCCGTTTTCACAAAAACGCACTATGTTACCACAAAAAAGAATTTATCTGCAAATATAATATTCATTACATACATCAATAGCTAACATCTTAAGTGAAAATACAAGTTTTTACACTTTTTCAAGAAAATATTTTGTCTAATATTAACTTTTTGTAAGATATTTTGTCCGTATTATATAGGAAACAAATGTGGTGGGTGTAGAAATGAAAAAATTGGACGTTTTGAAAGAAGTCACCGGACGAATAAGATGGTTTAGCCAGTTTAAAGGATATGGTTTTGTCGCAATAGAAAATATATCAGAAGACGCTTTTCTACATTTTTCAATAATCGAACAATCAAAAATCAACCGCCTGAATAACGATGATATAATTCTTTGCGATATAGCAGAGTCGTCCAAAGGATATCAGGTAACTTATATACAAAAATTAATCAAATCAACTAAATATGAAGAAACTGCAAATATTAAAACTGAAAAAGTTACCGGAGTAATGAAATGGTTTAATTCTTATAAGGGATTTGGTTTTGCGCGATTAAATTCAGAGGAAGATGTGTTCATTCATGGAAGCCTATTAAAAAAATATAGACTTAGAACTATAGAACACGGCACCGAAATAAAAATGGTAATTCAACGCACCAAATTTGGGTATGAAGCAACAGATTTAGTCGTAGACTGATCTAATCGTTAAACAATACTAGATATCTGGTTTAGCAGCACTATGCAATATACTTTATCACACTAGATTGGGTATAAAATCTTGTAAATTTCAGAAAATATCCCTAGTTGTAGATTATTGTTTTTCGCAAATAGAGGTATCGCTTGAGCGGCAAATGCTCCTTCCGCCAACGGGCCATTCCAATCGCTTAATTTTCCGCCGCCGGCGATGTATTCGCCCAACAAAACATTACGGGATTTACCGCTAGCGCAACTCAAAACGACGTCCCCTATTCCTCCAAATTCCAGAAATGTTTCTTTCTGACCGCCAAGAGCCGTCGCCAACTCGATCATTTCTCCCAATCCAAGAACGATAAGTTTGGCAATCGCGTTCTCACCCTGCTGCAATCCAGATAAAACGCCGCAGCCAATGGCTAAAATGTTTTTCATTGCTCCGGCAATTTGGAGACTAATGAAATCATCGATCGCTTTAATTTCTAACACCGTGGAAGATAAACATGCGGTAATATTACAGCATAATGTTTTGTTTTTTCCGGCAATATTGACTGCGGCAGGTAATCCTTTGGCTATTTCGCCTGCAAAAGACGGACCGGAAAAAATTGCGATTTCATTTTCTAATATTTCTTCAGCGAGAAAGCTAAGTAATCGTCCTTTTTTAACGTCGAATCCTTTGGAACATAGAATTACAGGCGCGTAAATGCCATAGGTTTTAATTTTTTCACAAATATCTGCAACAGCAACAGCTGGCGTTGCAATAAAAATTAGGTCACAATCCTTGATGGTGGAGAAATTGTCCGTACAACAAATGTTTTCATTCAATTGACTTTTCGAATCAGTTAAGGCGGCGAATATTTGATTAACGCTTGATAATGACGAGTCAGCGTTGCCGATCAGCATAATCTGCCTTATTTTGGAACTAAAACATTGAGCAATGGCAACGCCGTAGGCTCCGGCTCCAATAATTCCAATTTTGTTAAAATGATACATTGTGAAATCCGTTTAAAAAATTATGCAAGTTTTCACGAAAATATAATATACTTTGCTTATGTACGTGAATATCAAAAAAATTCTCGATTTTTTATTAAAAAAAAACATGATAAATGCTTTATGCAAAAATTTTCTAAAAACAGTATGTAACTACGCCGAAAAAAAACTGCCGCTAATAAAAGAGATGTTGGATAAAGTAAAAGTAAATGTTCCGGAAGAATGTGCGTATCACCTAAGAAATATATCCGTTGTATTTCTATCATATACGACTGTGTCGTTGTTAATTTATCCCGAATTCAAGATGAATGTCTTTTGTAAAGAAATTTTTGCGCTGCTTTGCGCATATGGAGCGATTTTTTTCTGGTTTCTTGATCGAATTGCGAAAGAGATTCCGTTTAGGGTAGCTATTGGAGTTACGGCGTGTATCGCTCCAATGCTATTCGTAAATAATTCGTTTGGCGCAGCTATAATTTGTCTGCTGCTAATAGTTTTCTGCGAGTTTTTGATATTCGAATACATCCGCGGATGCAATCTGTTTTCAAATTTGATCCCAGTTTATATAATTTGTGAAAACGAAGAAGATATCGTAAACATAAATAATCTTTCAACTACGTATAAAGTGCTAGAATTGATAGCCTTATTTGAATCTGGAAACAATAACGACAAATTGAGTCCGTTGAAATCCACGAACGATATTAAAAATTGGTTGCATAAAATAAGCTATTTTCCATTTTATCCATCTCCTAAAAAATTGATATATCTTGCAGGAAAAAACAAGACGAAGAATTTCGACGAACTACTAAGAATATCAACGGAATATTCCATTCCGCTGATCAAAGCAAGCGAAAACACCAGCTGTAAGCAATCGCCTCTTTTTCCATTAAATATTTCTCCCGTTTCTTTTGCGGACTTGGACGAGATAACAATTTCTTCACAGGATAGATCTGCCTTAACTTCTGCGTTTAAAGCAAAAAGGGTTTGTATTTGTTACGACGGTCGTAGAAGCGTTCTCGATTTGATTTATGCAATTTCTTTAGTAAATTCCGTAGATTTAACTATATGTTGTGAATCTGAAGATTTGGCTATAGAAGCTGAGCAAACTTTGCTGAGCAAATGCGTTAATAAAAATTATAAGGTTAAAATAATTAATCTGGATTTGTTATGTCTGCAGGATGCAAAGCTGGACATACTATTCTACTGCATGCCGGTGAAATCTTTTTATTCTGGTGAAGATAGTCTGAAAGAATCTGTTATCAAAAACGTTTTGGATACAAATAGATTAATAAAGTTCGCTCAATCTTGTAAAATATCGTTTGTTTTTATTTTATCAAACATTAGAGCGTTAAACGCCAACAATTGGGTTGGAGCAACTCTTCGTTTTGGAGAGCTTTTTGCACAGTTTGCTGATTCGCAGAGTAGAAAACTACATACGAAATTTAGGGTAGTACGTATGCCCGATTGCGCTACAGATAAAATCGGAGTTTTCGGTAAAATTGTCTCTTCCATACTGTCATTTGGATATGTTAATATCGATTTTCCAAACGTTGAGTTGGCGAATGTTTATTATCGCAGAAATATATTGCCTCCACTATTGAAGTTCATTACTTCAACAATGAAAGCTTATGACTTCACCTCCAGTGTTTACACCATAGTTCCAGAACACAAAATATCTTTGAATGAATTAATAGAGAAAATATGCAATGTTTTTTGTTTGAAAAAAGATAAGGATATACGCGTTATCTATAATACAAAATCGGAAATGATGGAGTTGGAAGATTTCCCAAATATTTCTGAATCATTAGAAAAAACAACGATTGATAATGTGTTTTGCACAAAATTTGTTAATGTAAAACCATCTGCCTACGAATCAGTTTGGTCGGTGGAAGAAATAAATAAAATGTCCACGCGCGAATTAATTTCTTTGGTGTTTCAAAGCCTTAGCGAAAAAATTAAAAAATGATTTTCGGGAAAAGAAACGCTTCTAAAGTTTCTGGACCAATGATTTTATACTATCGCGCTTTTTGCGTTCTGTCTTATTGAGATCCTGAGGCTTTTGCAAATTTGTTTGAGCGTGTTTCGGCGCTTGCTCTATTTGTACTTCTCGCACAGATTTATTGTATCCAAAAGCCGTGAGCATAAAATCTCTCCAAACCATTGCAGGCAAAACTCCACCAGTCATTTTTCTGTTCATTGGAGAGTTATCGTCGTTTCCTAACCAAACTCCAGCAACCAATGGATAGGCAAAACCAATAAAGCTTGCGTCGCGGCTATCGTTGCTTGTACCCGTTTTGGCATATGCGGGAATAGGAAGCTTTGCTCTTCTTCCGGTGCCACGATCGACTAGTTCGCGCATAATGATTTTCATTTTTTCGCAAACTTCTCGAGAGATTACTCTTTTGTTATTTTGCTGATAGGCGCGGTATAAAATTTTTCCTTGTTGATTCCTAATGCTAATAATTCCAAATGGATTCATTTTGACACCTCCAGTCATTGTAGCTCCATAACAAGCAGAGATTTCAAGCAAACAGACATTACTAGCGCCAATAGCGGTAGCATAATTTTTCCCCATTTCGCTCGTAATGCCAAGTTCCTCAGCTTTATTGATTATCGCTTCCATACCAATCTTTTGCGCCAACCTAACAGCACAAGTGTTTACAGATTTAACAAAAGC
>JAISYW010000020.1 GCA_031269645.1 Holosporaceae bacterium | reverse complement strand
CTATCATGTGAACAGGAATTCTAATGGTGCGCGCCTGATCTGCAATAGAACGCGTAATCGCCTGACGAATCCACCATGTGGCATATGTAGAAAATTTATATCCTCTCTTGTACTCAAATTTATCAACAGCCTTCATTAGGCCAATATTGCCTTCCTGAATCAAATCCAGAAATTGCAAACCTCTATTTGTGTATTTTTTAGCAATCGATATTACAAGTCTTAAATTAGCCTCAATCATCTCTTTTTTCGCTCTGTTGGTTTCTCTTTCGCCCTTTTGAATGTTGATAACTATTTTTCTAAACAAATGTATTGGTAAAGAAACTTCTTTTTCGACTGATTTGATTAATTCTTGATGATTTTTAACCTCGATCGCACACGAATCAAAAAATCTCTTCCAACTTGCAATTTTCGATAAGGACATTTCCAAAAGTTCATGCGTTTTCTTTCCGCTGTAGTGTTTTAAAAAGTTCTCACGCGGTACTCCATTTTCTTGAGCTAATTTCATAAGGACAGACTCGCTTTTGATAAGCCTCCTATTTATGTAGTATAATTCTTCGCAGAGAGAATTAATTGCCCGTTGATTAAGATTAAGTTCTTTAGCGGTAGAAATTAGTTCCTTTTTCAGTTTGTCGGTTGGATTTCTTTTTTCTTTAAGTTTATTGTGAATGTCTATAGCTTTTTCGAACAAAGATAAAACATTGGGAAGCATTTTTTCTTCTTCTGCAATTACTTCTCCGGAAATTGATTGATCTTCATCGGAAATTTCCTCATCAATTGCCACGGAATCAGGTAGTTCTTCTTCACTTCCAATATCCTTATCAGATGATCCGCTGTCAACTTGAATAATATCTCGCAGCATAATTTTATGATTTTGCAAGTCCATGATCCAGTGATCAAATTTTTCAAATGTTTTAGGACTTTCACAAAGGCCGCTAAGGACGTTTAAATGTCCTTGTTCTATTCTTTTGGCGAGTTCTATTTCTCCATCTCTGGATAGAAGCTCTACGTTACCCATTTCTCGCAAATACATTCGAACCGGATCGTCGGTTCTTAAAAGCTCGACGTTTTCCTCAGGTTGTTGCTCTATTTGCCGCGGTTCCGTTTCTTCATTTGAAAATGTTTCTGCGTCTTCTGCTTCGATCAGTTGTATTCCAATATCTATGATACCAGAAATAGCAACGTCGATTTTTTCAGTGGAGAACTTTTCTTTCGGTAGAGCGTCGTTTAATTCATCATAAGTGATATAACCGCGCTTTTTCCCAAGCAAAAGTAATCTCTTGAACTCAAGCTCGGTATCATTATCTTCTGATTGTTTTTTGGGATCTTGATCTTCTTTCATATTTTCAGAAGCTTTTTTTAATGTAAAATTTGCATTCATTCATATTCCTCGCCCTTTTATTCTGTCAAGAATAGCGTCTTTTTTTAGGGCTTTTAACCTATTCCAATTCTTTTCAGAAAAGATAAATTTTAAATCAGACGAAACATTTTGTAAATCAGAAGTGGATGCGCGTTCGATGGAATATTTTTCCCATAATTTCAACCATCCATTAATTGCGTCTTCATCCGTCGCATCTGCGGACGAAAAACTAGCGTGCAACACAACTTCGTCCATATTTACTTCCGACTTCATCTCATCTATTGCCATTAAATACTCCTCGGAGTCGTGCGTCTTAATATATTTATTATACAAATCAAATATTTGTTCCTTCAATTTTTGCATTTGGAAACTGTCGAATTTAATCTTCACAAAATTTTCAACGATGTTACTCATAATATAAGGGTGGTTTATGACGGTCACAACAAGTATTTTTTCTATTTTCTCATATACAGAAATTATAGGTTGAATATAATTTTTTTTATTGTTTTTAACGAATTTTTTTCGGTATAAATTTTGTTCTTTTTCTCTGATGACACCGATATACAACTTTTTTATGGAAGAGTCGGATATAATTTCAATCTTTTCCTTTAGCATTTTTATGATGGCGGCTTTTTGTTCTGGAGTTTCTGAAGGATAGAGCAAAAAAGCTCCTTCCCATACCCATTCAGATAATGGAAAAGCATTTTCAATGGAAGTTTGCACCACATCTGACCTGCTGTTCCATAGTAATGAATCAGGATCTGTTCCTTCTGGTAATTTGGCAAAGCTGAATGATTTCCCAGGTTTTAGCGCAGCAAAGATTTTATCTATCCAACGATACGAAGCCTTTATTCCGGCGCTATCGCCATCAAGAGAAACAATTGGATTGTCGCATACGCGCCAACACATATTTATTTGAGTATCACTGATAGATGTTCCTAATGGAGCCACAGTGCCGTCGAATCCAGCTTGATGCATCGATATAACGTCTAAATACCCTTCTGTTAGAATGATTTTTCGAGTTTTTCCTCGTTTGGCCAGATTATATCCATATAATTGATTACTTTTTATGAAAATTTCAGTTTCGGGTGAATTAATATATTTTGCAGAATTTGATTTTTCAAAAATTCTTCCGCCAAATCCTATACATCTTCCCATAACGTCCAAAATTGGAAATATTAAACGTGAATTGTATCTATTAATCAGTTCATTTCCATACATTGATTTGCTATATACTCCGGTCTTTAATAAAACGTCGTTGGAAAATCCTTTTTTATGCAAATAAACAGCGAGATTGTTATTGTCTGGGGCATAGCCGATGTTGAATTTTTCAATAGATTCTCGAGAAATTTTTCTTGATTCAAGATATTTTCTAGCCATTTCTCCGGAAGGTTCGTTTAATTGCTTCCCAAACCAATTTTTTATCTCATCCATTGCAGCGTACACAAATTTGTTGGGATCTATCAATTCTGTACTTTTTTCTGGCAACGGAATTCCATAAATGTTTGATAAATATTCTACCGCGTCCAAAAAACTTATTTTTTCAAAGTCTTTTACAAAACTTATAATGTCGCCGTGCGCTCCACAGCCAAAACAATAGTAATACCCTTGATTAACATCAACCTTGAAAGATCCAGTTTTTTCTTTATGGAACGGACATAAACCAAACCAATCTTTTCCAGATTTTCGTAAACGAACTTTCCCTGCAATTACATCTAAAATTGATGCTTTGCTCTTAAGAAAGTCTATAAATTCCTTATTCATTTTAATATTTTACCAAAATATCAGATATATTTCGTATGTGTTTGGATAAATAGCTAGAAATATTGTTTTTAAGTTTGTTCATACCTTCAGCGTCAAATGATTCCATTCTTAAAGAAAGCGCGTCTTGGGTGTTGGATGCTCGCAATAACCACCATCCGTCTTCAGTAACAACTCTTACGCCATCTATATCTACAAAATTCGCCTTATCTTTTTTTAATTGTGTTTTAATTTTATTTACAATTAAAAATTTTCTATTTTCTTTACAGGGAATACGAATTTCAGGCGTCGCAAAGCCATATTCTAGGTTATTAAATGCATTTTTGTTGCCAGATAAAATTTCTAAGCATCTCAAAGCGGCATAGATTCCATCATCAAATCCGAACCATCTGTCTTTGAAGAAGAAATGTCCACTCATTTCTCCGGCTAACAAGGCTCCGCTTGTTTTCATTCTCATTTTTATAAAAGAATGGCCGACTCTTTCCATAAGACCAATTCCTCCATAATTTTTAATTGCGTCAAACAAACGGTTACAGGATTTTACATCGGCTATAATTTGTGCTCCCGGGTTTTTCTTTAAAAAATCTATAGCTAGTATTTCTAGTACCTGATCACTGAATAGCAATTCTCCATTTGAATTGATGACTGCAAGACGATCTCCATCGCTATCAAAGGCCAAACCGATGTCGAAATTATTGTAAGATACAAACTTAGATAAATACTCTACATTTTTAGCTACGGTTGGATCCGGCAATCT
>JAISYW010000070.1 GCA_031269645.1 Holosporaceae bacterium | reverse complement strand
CGGGTAATACCCAACCGACGGGCTTTATCTATTACAGAAGATAAAGGTCTTTTTAAATGTTCCGCCACTTTCTTTTTAGACTTTATGGCATAATTTTCTAATAGGTATTTAACCTCTTTTTCTGACCATGTAATATCCGGCGGGTTTAACCTTAAATGTCGTCTTTTAAGGGATAATCCTTTCACCGACCTGCCCATTAACCTTGCAAGGTCAGGGTTCGACAGATGGCGGTTATTCTTTATGTATTGAATTTCCGTATCCGAATAATAGTCAATATCGGACACCTTAACAACAATGCCCAAATCCTGCCGTTTCTTTTTCACCGCAGCATAAGTACGACCTATCGCATCGGCTACCCTCCGGTGCGATAAAGAAGTATTGCGAATAACATTTATTTCGTCAGTACTCCATTTTGAATAACGACGTTTTACTTTTTTATTTGGCATTCCCTTTCTATTCCCTTTCTATTCCCTTTCTATTAATTTCCTTAACAATATTGTTGTTAAGGAAATATCTTTTCATAATGGTTTTCCCTCAACCAATCGCCCATTTCTCTTGCTGCTTTAGCTAATTGTTGAAAATCGTCCGATTGGGAATAACTAAATTTTTGTGTTTCGTTAAATTTTCCATTTTTAAAAACGCAAGTAACACGGTTGGTCATATCAGTACATATCCAATGATTTGGGGTTGCTGATGCTTCTATTTTAAATCTTTCCATAATTCAAAAAAGCCGGCATACGCTGCCGGCGGGCGGTTAAATTAAAATTTATTATTCGTTTTCCTCTTCCTCTTCTTCGCCAAATACAATATCAAGCGTCCTTTCGTCCATATATTCCGCACAGTCTTCGCGCGTTAAGGGAACTTTTGCTATAACGAAATTACATAATTTTTCGTTATTAAACCAATCCAAACATTCTTTTAAAGAATAAACCACGTCGTAACTTTTATAACTATTGTCCGTGTCGGCTTTTAAATCACAAGTGCGTTCATGAGGCACTGCCCATGTTGCGTATATCATCTTGTCATTTTTATACGTTATGATGATTGATTTTTCGGGAATTTCGCTGTCGATGGCGTCGCGGTCAAGACCACCCACATCCGAGTGTTGAAGGTACTCTTCGTAAATGTCTTCAATAGAAGTTATATTTTGACGTTCTTCTATTGGAATATTAATACATTTACCTTTATCCGATGTTTGTAAATGTGTTAATTCTACAATAAACATGTAACCGGGTCGCGCGTAATCCTCGTTTTCTTTGAGGATATCGTTGTATGCTTCCTCTGCTTCGGAAAGGTCAAAGAATAACGAATATTCGTAATCTTCCGGTTCGGAAGAATAATAGGGGTCGTGAATATCTTCATAATGGGATACGACATAACATTCTTTTTTGCCGAGTTTCCATTGTTCGAGGTTTAATTCGTCGATACGTTCCTGTTCTGTAGCAGCAGCTTTGCGTTGTTCTTCTTTTATTCGCCGCTCTTCCCTTTCGGGATAACAAAGCGACCTTCTTTCGTCTTCGGAAAGGTCAAAGTAGGCTTTTTTTGCCGCTTCAAAATCACCCGGAAAATCTACGGTCTCCCGATAATGTTCCGCATTAAAATTCTTACTTGGGAAATGCCTGTTGATAAGCCCCTGTAATGTCGAAAAGAAAACTGTGTGCGTCGTTACGACAGCCAACCGCTCTTTTGTGTCATGTTTAAGTGCTTTTTGCACTTGTTCTTGTACTTGTACTTTTTGATTTGTTTCCATTTTATTTGTTGCCCATTTGTATCAGTTGGCTCGTCTGTGTTAATCGCCCGAAACATTCGGACGATGATTATTTTTAATTTTAATATAAAAAGGCTTGGTTGCCGGATTTCAATGTTTCTACATAAACAGAACCTGTTCTCAAATATTCACTTTCGGGTGCAAAAGCCAATATTAATTGAATAATCGCATCTGATGGTTCATCGCTTATATATATTTGAAAGTCGAGTTCCACATCGAGTGGATGTTTAACGACTTCAATAAAGGTCGGTAATAATTCAAATAAATTATCATCATCCAGATGCGCTTTTAATTTATCCAAATCTAAAATGTAGTTATAACGAGGGTTGCCCTCCTCATAATCTTTTTCTTTAAAATAGGTAACTAATCTTACCTTACTAAATTCGTCTAAAATGTGATATTTGAACATATCCTTAACGAATATATGCAATAATTTTTTTAAGTTTTTCATGTTATAATATTTCTAAATTTGCGTATTTTTTTAATAATTCTTTTTCACCAGAAGTTTTAAAATCAATTTTGCATTCATTTTATTTTTTTGCCCATTTGTATCAGTTGGCTCGTCTGTTTTAATCGTCCGAAACATTCGGGCGATGGTTTATTGTTTTTATTCTTCGATATCATTATATTGAAGCAATTCTTCTAACGTGTTCCAATTCTCTACAGGATCTCCATCGACAAGTAGATATTCGTCATACAACATATTCTGTTTCCTGTAGCTTGAATGAGGGGTATTTTTATTAGTTACAAACGATAGAGTTCTACCCTCTTCGTCGTTGTTAAATCTGTTGGCACTATGATTGCCAACCCGTATTTTTACATTTTTTTGATTAATGTCTGTTACTGTAAAATACTTAGTAGGGGTGTACTCGTTGTTTTCTACAAGAGATATTAACTCTCTTATTCTGTCTGCTGTCTTCATAATTTTTTACGCCCGTGTTATCCTGTTGGCTCGTCAGTGTTATTTATATTTTATAATACAAAGATAGTGGT
Source organism: Holosporaceae bacterium (assembly GCA_031269645.1). GTDB lineage: Bacteria > Pseudomonadota > Alphaproteobacteria > UBA3830 > UBA3830 > JAIRZM01. Next base: position 594 of record JAISYW010000070.1, on the reverse strand, counting down.
TTATTTGCCACCGTGCAAATATTTTGATCACATTTAACAATTTCTTAACATTAGAAATTACTAAATAGTTGAAAATAAACAATTTAATATTTTTAGATTTTTTCTAAAAATTTAGTAAAAAAGGGGAAATTTTTAGAATAGGAATAAAAAAACAGCGAGGAAACCCCGCTGTAAAGTGTAGTAGCCACTACGGCATAAGCCTTATTGTGACTTGATTGGTGCAAAGGTACGAAATATTTTTTAATTGGCAAAATTTTTTAGTAACTTTTTTTCAGCAATTTTCACACTTTCCGTCGCCAGCAAATCGCCTGGAAGATATTCATCCGGCGAATATCTGCGCGTAAAGTCCGCTATGTTAGCCCGCTCCGATACCGCACGAAGTTTTTCCCCGTTGTTTCTCCGTGAAAATTCTTTGTCGGTGGCGATGTAATTTATTAATTCGTGATGTTTTTCCGTGTAGCGGATAGAGATTAAGTCTTGCAGATGGCTATACGCATCGCGGTTGTTTACGCTCATCTTGAATACAAAGCCGCATCCAACAGCTACGCGGTTATCTTCGTAGCGCGCCGGCGGGAACAGCCGCGCCTCCATGCG
>JAISYW010000069.1 GCA_031269645.1 Holosporaceae bacterium | reverse complement strand
CGGGTAATACCCAACCGACGGGCTTTATCTATTACAGAAGATAAAGGTCTTTTTAAATGTTCCGCCACTTTCTTTTTAGACTTTATGGCATAATTTTCTAATAGGTATTTAACCTCTTTATCCGACCATGTAATATCCGGCGGGTTTAACTTTAAATATTGTCTTTTAAGGGATAATCCTTTCACTGTCCTGCCCATTAACCTTGCAAGGTCGGGGTTCGACAGGTGGCGGTTATTCTTTATATATTGAATTTCCGTATCCGAATAATAGTCAATATCGGACACCTTAACAACAATGCCCAAATCCTGACGTTTCTTTTTCACCGCAGCATAAGTGCGACCTATCGCATCGGCTACCCTCCGGTGCGATAAAGAAGTATTGCGAATAACATTTATTTCGTCAATACTCCATTTTGAATAACGACGTTTTTTGGGATATATTTGTTCGGGCGTTAATGGTTTTTCCATTGTTATTGTTTTTTAACAAATTCAATTTGTATGTTCAATTCGTTCAAAAGGGCAATTAATGTGTCTAATTTTGGCGAATACGACCCATTTTCAAGACGCGACAAATTGAATGGATCTGTTCCTATTTTTTCCGCCAAATAATTGTTCGTGTAGCCACTTTCTTTTCTTATTTTTTCAATATTCTTACAGAATTCAACACGCTGTTTTATTATATCTTTTTTGCGTTGTATTATTTGTGGATTTATTTTTTTCTTCGGTCGTGGATCTTTTTCCACAATCATCTCACTACGATGTTCGTTGATATAATTAATCCAAAAATCAATCTTTTTTATTATAATTTCCAGTTGATTGCGAGTATAAGGGGGTTTAGTCCTGTGTTCTTCGTTTAATATTTCTTGTATTTCCATTCTCCAATTTCTTAAATCGGCGCGACTCCTCCATGTATTACACCAGTAACAGCAAGGTTGTAAATTCTTATGAGAATTACCACCTCTGGATCTCGGTATAATGTGTTCTGCCGTTTCTATAACCGGAAAGACAAGTTCACGACCACAATAACAACAATGATTTATCTCCATTTTTTTATCAAATTTATTTTTTCGAAGGGAATACCTTTTCGTAATGATTTGCTTTTAGCCAATCGCCCATTTCTCTTGCCGATTTTGCTAATGCTTGAAAATCGACCGATTGGGAGTAACTAAATTTTTGCGTTTCGTTGAATTTTCCATTCTCAAAAACGCAAACAATACGGTTTGTGGTATCAGTACATATCCAATGATTTGGGGTTGCTGATGCTTCTATTTTAAATCTTTCCATTTAATTATGAATTTTAATGTTTTTAAAGTTTTTAAAATATGCTTTCCCCGCATAACCTACAGTATAGCAAAAACGATTTGTGATGATTCGCCATACACAAGAGGAGACAGCACGTCCGTTTTTACTATAAACATTATTTCTTTTATTGTCAACGCTTATATTATATATATTTTTACAACTCCAATGATTGGAATATCTTATTACATAATGCCCTTTTTTATCCTCTCCGTACCAATATTGACTCCCCGATTTCGATATGTAATCGGGTGTTCGTTTCGGCTTTTTACAGCCTTTAAAATCGGCCACAGTTTTTGTGTAAAAATTATATTTTGATATTTTATCCATAATATTCGACTTAAAAAATAAGCTTCACGCACTTATTGTGGTTGGATAAATCCAAATCGCGTGTTGCGGTAACAACCCCCTTTACCCAATATATCACACGGTTATTTATATTGGGGTTTATAAAGGTCATAATTTGCTGTTCCGTGTTAGCAACCGATTTTGTATATGGGTAAAATCGGATAAACCCGTGAATTGTTTTTTAACAAATTCCATCGGCTGAAGTTGATTTCACGAAATCAACTTCATAGCCTAATGCATTGGCTATTTTAATAAGAATACCTAAACCAGGCATATTTCTACCGCTTTCTATTCGCGATAAATTATTGGGTTTCATATTGATTTTTAACGCTAATTGCTCTTGCGTTAATCCTTTTTCTTTCCTGATGGTTGAGATTTTTTTACAGAATTTTATTCGTTCTGCATAGCCATCGTTGAAGACCTTTTCATAATGATTTGCTTTTAGCCAATCGCTCATCTCCCTGCAATATCGAGCTAATACCTGGAAATCTTCCTGCTGCGTGAATCTCGTTTTTTGCGTTTCATTGAATTTTCCATTTTCAAAATGGCAAAAAATTTGGTTCTTCGTATCCGTACAAATCCATGCGCCTGAATTATCAGGTTCTATTTTAAATCTTTCCATAAAAAAAAGCCGGCATACGCTGCCGGCGGGCGTTTTTTTAATGTTTTATATTTTTTTGTAAAAGATGTTTCCGACCTTATAGTCGTACTCATCTTCTTTATTAACTACTTCATATTCATCATTAATATAATTAGAAGAATATACGTCGTTTTTATACGAGCCTCTCCCACATTGTGTCAATGCGTCAATGTCGTTAGCCGCTCTTGCCAGTGCGACTTCCTGCTCGGAAAAGCCGTATTCAACGAGTGCGCTGTCAAGTTCGTCGTCTAAATAATAGAATCCACGACCGGGATTAACCATCGCTTGAAATTCGTCCTCGTCCATGTCTTCGACGTAGACGGTATAAGTCGTGTCGTAATCACCGTCGATGTCGATTCTTCCTATTCCGCTTTCATACTCTTCGTATGTCAGCCCAACTCCATTTCCTTGTGAATTCGTCCATTCATAATGAGGCTCGGCCTCGTCGAATGAATCCACAATATTACCTTCATCATCTCGAAGGTAAAGTTCTGTTTCAAAGTCCGAACATTCAGATATTGGGTCGAAGCCAACAAAAGAGAGTTCATTTCTGTTTCCACCTCCGCCGGAGATGTGGAACATTGCGATTGTTTTTTCTTTTTTTTCCATAATTTTTTCGTCGTTTTTAGGCAGCTGACACCGCTGTGTTAATTATTATTGTGCAAATATACTATCAAATTTCATAACTACAAAATTTGATAGCACAATTTAACATTTATTTAATATTAGAATTTATTAAATTACTGAAAATAAGTAATTTAATATTTTTAGATTTTTCAAAAAAATTAGTAAAAATGGGGAAATTTTTGGAATAGGAATAAAAAAACAGCGAGGAAACCCCGCTGTAAAGTGTAAGCCCACTACGGCATAAGCCTTATTGTGACTTGATTTTTGCAAAGGTACGAATTATTTTTTTAATCTGCAAATTTTCCCACAATTTTTTTTCTGCACATCTCACGCTCTCCGATTGCAGCAAGTCGCTCGGCAGGTACTCCAGCAGCCCGTATCGGCGGGTAAAATCTTCAACGCTGGCGCGGGCAGCAACGGCTCGCAGCTTCTCCCCGTTGCTCATGCGCGAAAAATCTTTATCCGTTGCCATGTAGTGCAGCAGCGCGTGGTGCTTCTCGGTGTAGCGTATGGAGATTAAATCTTGCAGATGGCTATACGCATCGCGGTTGTTTACGCTCATCTTGAATACAAAGCCGCATCCAACAGCTACGCGGTTATCTTCGTAGCGCGCCGGCGGGAACAGCCGCGCCTCCATGCG
>JAISYW010000062.1 GCA_031269645.1 Holosporaceae bacterium | reverse complement strand
TCAGCGTGGAAAAATTCATTAATTCACTGCAAAATTATTCAATTGCTCAAATATGCAAAAATAACTACTTGGGTATTTAATAATGAAAAATGGTATAAGTATTTTTTTCAAAATTATTTTGGTATTATAAAATTATTTTGGTATTATAACTGCGTACATTTAAACGGAAGGAAGTTATGAAGAAATTTGTGTTGTTCATATATTTTATGTTTTTATCTTTGGCTTTAGCCGACAGTAGCGAAGAACCAAAAAAATCAAAAGATACTATCACCATAAGTTCCGGATATTTTGAAAAATGGTATACAAACGATCAGTTAGCGGTTTTTGGATCAGAGTTATTAAAAGCCGGAAGAAGATTAGAAAAATACACCGTCGATAATTCATCTGTAGACACGTCTGAATGGCTTGTGTGGTTGCCTCGTATATTAACTATGTATCTCTACAAAACTTTCCGCAATGCCTATCACGAAATCGGGCATGGTTTGAAAAATAGGGCGTATGGAGCAGATTATGCATTGTTGAAGGATGATAAGACTCTAACTAGCTTCGAGAAAAATGAGAACTTTTTCAAATATTTTGTAAAAAAATTAGGATCTCCTAGAAGCAGGGGGGCGTGCTACGCGTCAAAGGAATTGGCGGATACAGAGGAATTAGTAGTGTCGGCTGGAGGAATGAATAATGAAATTTATTTAGCCGAAAGACAAGCGGAAGATTTTCATAAAAACGGTAGTTTAGGTGGAGTTGAGAGTTTTTATTATTTTTATAATAGACTCAGTCCTGTTGCGTATGCATCCAAAGGAAAAAGCGAAGAAGACCGAGATAAACCGGATACCGATGTCGGCGACGACCCTATAGCGATAGAAGGATACTATAAAAAACTTGGAATATCCGCTAGAAAAAGCGATATCAAATCCGCCGGAGTCATTTCTTTATTGCTCAGCGGAATGACCTATTCGATACTTTGGGGCGCCTATAAAAACCTTTCTACTGATGGAGGATATACGCCGAAACCTTTCAATGTGTGGGGGATTAGAATTCCAGACACCTTTTCGTATATTACATCTAAGGGTATATCCTATAAAGTCGTTAGCGGGTATAAAATGGACGAAAATTTGAATCTGATATTCGGTCTGGAAACCGTATTGCACGGCAAATCAGCTAACGAATTCTCTTTAGGATTCGATAAAACTTTTGGAGAGTCGTTGCATAACATATCTTGTAAGGTAGTAACGACTTTTGGAAAAGGATTTAACGTCGAAGCGTCGTGTTCGTATCCTATTTTGGAGTGCTTGTCGATAAATTTTGGCGGAGGCTCCTATTCCAGCAAAAGCCTGCTTGGAGAACGACATGCTAAAAATATGGAAAATGGAAAAGGACGTAGCAATAATGTGTTTGTGTCAATATCGTTTCTGTACTGAAATTGTTTTTGCTTTGATGATTGTCATAGAATGGTTTCTTCTCAATATATCTATGTAATAAATGGTGCGTCCAAAGTATATTCAGGTGGCAAACAAGTTTTAAAGGAAATGTGGCTTTCGTTTCTTCCGGACGCCAAAATCGGCGTTATTGGCGGAAACGGCGCTGGCAAATCGTCTCTGTTAAAAATAATGGCTGGCCTCGATAAAGATTTTAACGGAGAGGCTTGGTTAGCGAAAGGAGCTACTGTCGGATATCTTCCGCAAGAGCCTGAATTGGATAAAAATGCTACAGTTTTGGAAAACATAACGTTTGCCCTAAAGGATCAGAAAGCTATTTTAGAGGAATACGAAGCCATATCTATGCGATTTACAAACGAAATAACGCCTGATGAAATGGACTGTTTGATTGCAAGACAAGCGGAATTACAAGAGAAGATTGATGCTCGAGAGTTATGGGATCTTGATCGTACTATAGAAATCGCCATGGACGCTTTACGATGTCCGGATCCAGAAGCGACAGTCGCAAATTTGTCCGGAGGAGAAAAAAGACGCGTTGCCATCTGCAAATTATTACTTCAGCAACCGGATCTTTTACTGCTGGATGAACCCACAAACCATCTGGATGCGGAGTCTGTGGCTTGGTTAGAAAAACACTTGCAAAATTACAAGGGGGCTGTCGTACTAGTAACTCACGATAGGTATTTTTTGGATAACGTAGCTGATTGGATATTGGAGCTCGATCGCGGAAACGCATATCCATTCAAGGGAAATTACTCCGCTTGGCTAGAAGAGCGCCAAAAACGGTTGGAGCATGAGGACAAAAAAGAAACTGATCGCCAAAGATTTTTATCGAGAGAACTCGAATGGATTAAACAATCCCATAGAGCTCGCCAAGCCAAAAGTAAAGCAAGGATTAACGCATACAATGAGCTACTGGAGCGAGATTCGTCTAAATTTTATAATACATCTACGCTTTACATACCATCTGGGGCGCGTTTAGGTGAAGTTGTAATTCAAGCGGAAGCGATTAGCAAGTCGTATGGTGGTGGAATGCTCTTCGACAATTTATCTTTTAATCTTCCGCCTGGAAGTATTACTGGAATTATCGGAGCAAATGGAGCAGGAAAGTCCACGTTGTTGAAAATTCTTACGGAAAAAGAAAAACCAGATTCCGGCGCCATAAAAATTGGCGAGACAGTACAAATGGCCTATGTCGACCAAAGTAGAGACGCGCTTAACGAGAATAAGACCGTGTGGGAGGAAATATCTGATTCTCTCGATGAATTAGAGTTAGGGAAGCGCAAAATTCCGAGTCGAGCATATGTTTCAAATTTTGGTTTTAAAGGAATGGATCAACAGAAATACATACGTCAATTATCTGGAGGAGAGCGTAATCGTGTGCATTTAGCCAAGATACTGAAATCCGGGGCGAATGTTCTGTTACTTGACGAACCAACCAACGATTTAGACGTAGACACCTTGAGGAGCCTTGAAGACGCCTTGTTGGATTTCGCCGGCTGCGCAGTTGTCATAAGCCATGATCGTTGGTTTTTGGACAGAATCGCCACGCATATTTTAGCGTTCGAAGACGATGGCACAGTCGAATGGTTTCAGGGAAATTTTACCGACTATGAGGAGGATAAGATGATGCGACTTGGTGTTGACGAAATCATACCGCACAAAATTAAATATAAAAAACTAGTGGTTTAAGGAAGTTTTATGGAAATCAAGGATAATATTTTTTCAATTGCCGATGCATACGACATTATCTTCGTCGATATGTACGGCGTTTTATTCGATGGTGCAGAATTATATGAAAACGCTCTTTCCGCGCTCAAAAAGTTGCGTGACATTGGAAAGAAAATTGTGATTCTATCGAATTCTACCCAGGTATCTGAAGACGCATTAGCAGTATATGAAAAAAGAGGCTTGTTCGCCAGCGTTCATTATGATATCTCGGTCACTTCTGGCGAATTTTTTCATACAATTGTAACCGATAAAAAAAAGTTCTCCGAAATTGTCGGCGGAAATGCCGAAACGGTTAAATGTGTTTTTAAAGAAAACAATAATGTCTTCAAAGGATCTCATTTGCAAAAAATAGATAATTATAAAGAGGCAGACCTTTTGTATATAGGCGCGCCAAGAGTTTCCTATGGAGCGGTCAGACTCGACGATGTGCTTGAAAACGACTTTACTCATCTTGGAATAGAAAATATCATTCGTGCAGATTGGAATAATTTAAGTGATCATCATGGACGTTCGGGTTTTCAAGAACTGCTCGAACAAATGAAAAAC
>JAISYW010000032.1 GCA_031269645.1 Holosporaceae bacterium | reverse complement strand
CCGTTATCTTTTCTATTTCTAAGATTTCTTCCACGCTCATTATGTTCATATCTCCGCCGACTTTTATATCCGCATTCTTTCCTACATTAACTTCGCTTCCCAAGATATTCGCATCGTTTGTCACTTCTAGATTTAAATTACCGCCAAAGCTCAAATTACTTCCCTCGTGTGTCAAGCTTCTTTCGGTTGTCTTCGTATCCCCTGCATACGTATGTGTTTCATCATATAATTCTTGGGTTGTCACCAGCATTTCGTTCGCTTTTATGCTCGCGTCTCCTACGCTGTATATTTCTCCTGCAAATATTCCTAGTAACCCGCCAGCTTCCAGATTCAATACTCCGCCGCTTCCTATGCTTCCCAACCCATTCATCTTTGAAACTACATTTTCTCCATATTGCTTTGTTTCCACAGTACTTATATTCAAAATATCTCCGCCGACTTTCAAGCCCAAACTATTTTCTCCATATATCTTTCCATCTATATTACTCGCATTTCCTGTCATATCTATATCTACATTTTTTCCCAATATCTCGCCGCTATTCTCCAAATCCCCGCCCAAGAGTTTTACTGTGTTTAGCGCCTGAACTTTGCTTTTACTACTATCATTCAAACTTGCTCTTGTATTTTTTCCTAAATATAACATTGGAACCAACACATACATCGTTTCGCTCACTTTTGTCTGCGCATACCAAATTATATCCTCGTCCAATTTATCTATTTGTTCTTGGCTCAATTCTTTCCCAAACTCAAAGCCTATTTTGCTTTGTTCTTTCAATGCCGCTTCATACAACTCTATCATCTGCGTGTTTGTATCTAGTATGCTTTCTTTCAGATATCTATAGCCTGTTGCTTCCTGGATCATTTTTTCTACCAAATACTGTTCATATATCGAATCTCCTATGAATTTCAATTCCGCCTTATCAGGATTTATTCCCATTCTATCTGTGAAATATTTTGATCCTATAAAATCATATTCATTCAAAAATCTATTATTGTTTTGGAATAAATAATTACTATCGGGTTTTGCATATTCAAAGCCTATTTGATTTATTGAGCCTATATTAGTTAATCCACCTGTATTGTTTACTGCCCCGATATTTGCATTTACCACATTCCCCAAGTTTTCTATCCCGCCGACTGCTCCCAGCTCTCCAAATATTAAATCCAATGGATTCATTGTTCCCGTATTCTTCGCAGATTCTACTACTTTGTTTACTCCTTTATTATTTACCGTTATTTTATTCTCTGCCGTTATTTGATATGCATCATTCATTATTGTTATTGTCGCATTTATTTCTACATTTGCCCCGCTTATGATTGCTGCCGTCAAGCTGGTCAATAATTGTGTATGCTTTGTTGTATTAGTTGCCACTTTATGCCAATCACTCCAACTCCCATATATCCCAAAATCTCCACTCCTATTTCTATAATAATCTTCCTCGCTATAATTTATATAATTTTCCAATAAATAGGTTGGTTTTATATTCATTAATATTCGAGACTTTATATTTACATTATTCACTGCGCTTATTTTGCTACTATTATTTATTACTTCATTCGCATCTATCGTGTCAACCCCCATATTTCTGGACCAAAATCAGCCAAAAAGTGTAGAGTTTTTTTCGTTATTTTGTAGTTTTTTAAACTCTTTTGGCGATAAATTATTCAATGCTCCATGCGGCCGTAAATTATTATACCAGTCGATATAACCTTTCCAGCCGTCGAGCGCTTCATAAAAATTTTCATAACGATTTCGATAAACTTCCTCACATTTATAACTCGAGAAAAAACTTTCAACATAAGGTTTATCGTTCGGCGTTTGCACTCCACAAAATTCTAGTTCAATATTATTTTCCGTCGCAAATTTTTCAAATGCTTCCGCTGTATATTGACAACCTCTGTCGACTCGAATTTTCAATTTTAAATTACTCGGAACCGCTCCACAAAATCGATTTTCAAGCGCCAATTTTAACGCTTCAATTGATTCTTTAACGCTTGCTTTCACATCAAAATGTTCGCCAACAATTTCTTTGTCAAATGTATCCTCAATTACAAATAAATACATATTTCCCAAATTTGTCCAAACATATGTCATGTCGGCTTCCCAATGTTCGTTGCTCGAACTCGCACAATAAACGCCCAATTTTTTATGCTTCAAAAATCGCCTTTTTATCTGCCGATTTTTCAATAATTTTAATTCTTTCATATGACGATAAACTTTTTTATGATTCCAAATCTTTTCGTGCTTTCTCGTCAAATAACTTGTCAATTTAAAATATCCTAAACTCAATTCGCGATTATTCAAATTCAGCAAAATATTCTTTAATTCCTCGTCGAAAACATATTCTTTTTTCGGCTTTTTTGTGTCTAAAATTTTTTCTTTGTAAAAATATGTGCTTTTTTCTAAATCCAAAAATTTTAAGGCTCGACAAAGTTTTATTTCTTTTGTCAATTTCCCGACTAAAAATCTTTTCGTTTTTACATCTAATTTACAATTTTTTTTAAAGTGTCGATTACGAGCGATTGTTCGCCGATTATTCTCAAAAGCCTATTTTTTTCTGCGTCTAAATTTTTTGTATTTTCAGTTTTTTCAAACGCATTTTCAAGAGCAAATAAAGCCTTATTTTTCCATTTGTAAGCCGTTGCTTCTGCAATGCCATATTCCTTGCAAATTTGCAAAACTGATTTTTCGCCTCGCAACATTTCTAGCGATATTAATTTCATTTCTGCTTTCGACCAATTTTTCTTTCGCATCGGAACTCCTTTTTCCTCTACAACTTTTGATCCAATTATAACATGGGTCTAGGAAGTTCCTTTCCTTTCCTTTCCTTTCCTTATCCTTCCTTTCAAAACCTTCAAAAATTTTAAATAAAATTTTTCTTTCTTTTTTATCAAAAATTTTTATTATTATTTTATTATTTATTTTTTCTGTTAATTTTTCATTTGCTTCCATTATGATTGGAGATAAGGAGGTTTCTTCTATCTATCTTGGCGACAAAAGAGTCACTAAAGTTTACAAAGGCACAGAACTAATTTATTCTTACGAGCCTCCTACTTTAAAATTGACTATAGACAGTGGTTCTGATGGGAAATTCATTCTTCCTATCAGGAATGGAACAACGAATAATCTTTCCATTGATTGGGGTGACGGGACAAGTCAAACTTATACTGCTACTCCAACTAATTATGATGGAGTATCTCATACGTATACAAATGCTAATAAACAATATGTGATTTCTATTTCTGGGAGATCAGTCTTTGATGGGACAATTAATTCAGGTAATGGCGGTATGTTGGGGTTTGGTTTTTTAAGTGGTAGTACAGGGTATAACGTTGCTGCAAATAAAGAAAAATTATTAAAAGTAGAAGGTAGACTCAATTCTTTATTGAAAAAAGAAGATCTAACTCCTATAGATCTATCTACTATAGATAAATCTTATTTATATTCCTTTACCTTTTATAGGTGTACTAAATTAACTTCTATTCCTAATAACTTATTTGAAGGTATTTCTGGTCCTGCAGCTTCTTTAATGTTTTACTGTACCTTTCAAGAATGTACTTCATTAAAGGATATCCCAGCTAATTTATTTGGAGGCATTTCCGGCAATGCGGCTTTTAATATGTTTGACTCTACCTTTGCTGGATGT
>JAISYW010000112.1 GCA_031269645.1 Holosporaceae bacterium | reverse complement strand
TTTGATAATGATAATTTCTCGGAGACCATCCCATAATCTTAATGGGCATGTCGCTGATATGATCATAAATATCAAACCCATGCTCAAAAGCGGTTAAAAATACAAAATACTTGAATGAGGAACCAAAAGATCTCTGGGCAAGCGCTCGATTATACTGACTTGTGCTATATGTATGTCCGCCTACCATCACCCTAACGGCACCAGTTTTATCTAAGGCAACAAGCGCCATTTGGCTAGCTCCGTTTTTAAATCCATATTCATTTAAAGCTTTTCTTATAATATAAGTTGCGTTTTTTTGTAATTTAGAGTCCAGCGTAGTTCTAACTATTAGATCTTCATCATTTATGCCGATTATATCTTGCATCTGTTCTAGAGCCCAATCAGTAAAATATCTATTTTCATCCATAGGGATAGATAGTTTCCCTGTTTTGCTCTTTTCGAGCATAGCTTCGCGTTTTTCGTTTTCAGAAATATACTGTGCCTCTACCATAGACGACAAAACAAGCTCTGTTCTTTGGTCTGATTTAGTAATGTTATAAAAAGGAGAATATGAGGTCGGTGATTTCAAAACTCCCGCAAGCTTGGCGGCTTCGTAAAGCGTTAAATGCTCAGCTTTTTTACCGAAAAACCGATAGGCGGCAGCATCTATTCCATACGAACCGGAACCGAAATATACTCTATTTAAATAAATTGATAGTATTTGTTTTTTGGTGAATTTTTTTTCTAACCAAAGAGCAAGAATAAGTTCCTGTATTTTGCGCTTTACTGACCGACTCGGAGACAAAAATAAATTTTTTGCTAATTGCTGAGTTAAAGTAGATCCTCCTTGAACTATCTTGCGATGTATAACGTTAATAAACATCGCGCGAATAATACCAAAAAAATCCACTCCGCAATGTTTATAAAAACGATGATCTTCAATTGCTATTACGGCATTATATATATGCTTTGGCAGTTTATCTATTGTTACCGCTTTACGAAATAAATCTCCGTAAACGGCGATAGTTTGTCCGTCATATGACTCAAAAACAACGCTTGCGCGACGGCCTTTTGTCTCAAGGTGATCGAGATCTGGCATATCATGTATAAAGAATAAAAACGCAAAAAATGAAAATACAAAAGAACAAATTATTGCTGAAATTATGAAATTATATAACTTTTTACGACTTGCAGCGAACAATTTTCTCTTTTTAGGAGGCATTATGCATCCAGATTGACAACATTCAGTGCGTTTTCCTGTATAAATTCGCGTCGCGGCTCAACTACCTCTCCCATTAATGTAGAAAAGATTTCGTCGGCTTCTTCAAAATACGAATACTTGACCTGCATTAACACGCGCGCATTTGGATCAATTGTCGTTTCCCAAAGTTGTTCGGCGTCCATTTCTCCAAGCCCTTTATAGCGATTGATGGCGATTCCCTTTCTTGCATTCAACACAAATTGATCAAAAAAATCAGTCGGAGATTGTACAAAAATCGAAGTATCCCTCATTTTCAGCTCAGCTTTTCCTTTCAAAAATGAGGAAAAAGCCGACATCCCCTCACAAAGCGTCTGTATTTCGGGCGTTTCAAAAAGCGCCTTTGAGACCTCGAACGTCTCTGTAACATCTCTCAAAGTTTTAGTGAAAATATAATGGATTTCGGTTTTGTTTATGCGCCATTCGCCGGGACTAATTTTGTTCAAATGATTAACAATTATATCTTGCGGCAAGTCAGGATTTTTTGCTAATCCAAGTAGTAACAATCCCTCTAAAAGAGTAGAGTTATTTACTTTGTTATTAATATGGTTAACCGCATTTTTTATTTTCTCAGATTTCAATACGAAATCACGAAGATCATTTGAAGCAATCATTTCTCCGGTGAATAACCGCAAAGACGCTGTAGGAACAGCGGAACTTAACAGATATTCTTCCAATGCTTTTTCGTCCCTAATAAACACCTGAGATGTTCCGCGTTTCACCCGATACAACGGCGGGCGCGCAATGTATAAATACCCTTTTTCTATCAATTGACGCATATGGCGGAAAAAAAACGTCAATAAAAGAGTTCTAATATGGCTTCCATCAACGTCAGCGTCTGTCATGATAATAATTTTATGATATCTAATTTTTTCTACGTCAAAATCTTCGCCAATACCCGTTCCAAGAGCAGATATTAGCGTTCCTATCTCGGCGGAAGTTAAAATTCTATCGAATCTGGCGCGTTCCACATTTAGAATTTTTCCCCGCAGCGGCAATATCGCCTGAGTACGACGATCACGCCCCTGCTTTGCTGTTCCTCCAGCGCTGTCTCCCTCGACTATAAACACTTCGCTTAGCGATGGATCTTTTTCTTGGCAATCGGCCAATTTTCCAGGAAGAGATGATATTTCAAGAGAATTTTTACGACGAGTTAATTCGCGAGCTTTTCTAGCAGCCTCTCTTGCAGCTGCCGCTTCGATGATTTTTGCGAGGACTTTCTTGGCTTCAGTTGGTTTTTCCTCAAACCAAGTAGCAAGAGCTTCACCGATCACGCTTTCAACAACTCCGCGCACCTCCGAAGACACCAATTTATCTTTCGTTTGTGAAGAAAATTTAGGATTGGGAACCTTTATCGATAAAATACAGCTCAGTCCTTCTCGCGCATCATCTCCCGAAGGAATAATTTTTTCCTTTTTCATATTTTCCGCAAGATAGGCGTTGACGGTTCTCGTGAGAGCGTTTCTAAATCCGGCCAAATGTGTTCCGCCATCTGATTGCGGAATATTGTTCGTATAGCATAGCATTGTTTCATGATAACTATCTGTCCATTCAAGCACTGCCTCGACACTTATATCGTCCTTTGTGGATGAAATATAAAGCGGCGCGTCGATTAAAGGCGTTTTACTTCTGTCTAGGTGTCTTATAAACTCTTGTAGCCCTCCGTCATATTGCATGTCGACATGCGTTTCGTTTTCTTGCCTTTCATCGGATAAAAAAATGCGAACCCCGGAATTTAAAAACGCAAGTTCGCGAAGGCGATGTTCGAGAATACCAAAAACAAATTCTGTTATTTTAAAAATTGTTGCCGAAGGCCAAAATCTCACTTTTGTACCAGTTTTCTCGCCACATTCTCCTACAACCGCTAGCGGAGCATCGGCAATACCATCTCTAAAACGCATAAAATGCTCTTTGCCTCCGCGCCAAATGAATAGGTCTAAACGATCCGACAAAGCGTTAACGACCGATACGCCAACACCATGCAATCCTCCGGAAATTTTATATGAATTTTGATCAAATTTACCGCCGGCATGTAGATGGGTCATAATAACTTCGGCTGCCGAGACACCTTCTTCGGCATGCAGATCGGTTGGAATTCCTCTCCCATCATCAAGAACGGATACCGAACCATCTTTATGGATCGTAACATGGATTGTTTTACAATATCCCGCCAGAGACTCGTCAATGGCATTATCGACAACTTCAAACACCATATGATGCAAACCTGTGCCGTCGTCTGTATCTCCAATATACATACCGGGTCGTTTTTTAACGGCGTCTAACCCGCGAAGCACCTTAATCGACTGAGCATTATAGTTTTCTTCTTCTATCGACATATGTAAATTCCACAAACCAAACCGAGTAAATATACTAGATTTTTAAAAAAACAGAAAGCTCAAAGCGAAACTCTGAACTGCTTTACAAAAGGTAACTTTATATTTTATACGTTCGCCGATAGCGGTTGATTTTCATTTATGTATAATTACCGGCAGTTTTCCCATCTTTTCAGTATCCAAGAGGACGAATTAGCCTTAAGATTACCGCCTACACCGAATTCTAACTCTACGCCAAGAGCTTCGCAAATTGACTCCTCTGGAATATTTTCTTTAGTGCGATCTCCTCCGTTAGCAAAAACAAGCAAATCATTGGGATATTTGTCTCTAGCTCTGCGAATTCCATCACATGCGGAATTATCGAAATCTTCGAATGCCAAAACGTCGATTACTCCTTTGATATTGGAGCAAATAATTTCCCTTGATCGATAATTCATGAAGTTTTTGCCTTTTTTGCGGCGCAACCATTCGTCAGAGTTCAACAATAATATTACGCCGTCCGATTTTGCGCCGGCGTCCCTAATCATTTCGATATGCCCTTCGTGAATGGGATCAAATCCGCCACTAACTAAATAATATCTACTCATACTTTTCGCCTAAAACATTCAGAGCTTCTTCCGGACCATTTACGGGAATAATTTCGGCATTTCCCAAAATCAACAATCGCTGAGTAAGAGTATAATCATTGCCATTTTCGTTTGTGCGATCGCCTAAAAAAACTATTTTTTCCGTTTTGTATTTACGGCGCAGCTGATCGGCAATTTGCTCCTTGCCAAAACCTTCGGGAACGATATCTATGCTAATATTCCCGCCAATCAAAATGTCGTATTGAGGATATTTTGCAGATAATTCTTTTGCGATTGTTTCTCGTTCTTTATTTTGCCTATCCCAATCGCCATATTTAGCTCTCGCTTCGGGTGGACAATTACGCCCTAGTATACTGAAATTAATCATACCGCATCTTTTTTCTATATAATTTGGATACAATTCAAATGGATACTCAGTAGTACGGCGGTAATATTCCAAATTTTTTAGTAATGATTCATCCGGATTAAAGTCATTTTGGTAAATCAACTTGCTTTTTACATACAATTCATTCCCCATAGAAGCGTAAATTCCGCTAACTTTATTAAGGATTTCTGCCGGAACCTGTTCCTGTATTTTTGCATAATCAGAACCGGATACGATATAAAAAATCTTATCTGATATGAATCGCTCTAAAAAAATTGCAAAACTTTTAGTCATTGGAAGACGCGCCGGAGTCAGCGTACCGTCCATGTCTGCCAAAAATACCAGAGAAGATCGAGTATATGTGTTAAACTTAACGCATCTTCCGTATAAATCTTCGTATCTGATAATGTCGTTTTCGTCTAAAATCTCTCCAAATTGAGTTTCTTTGACTACCAAAAGATCTTTTCCAATGTTTTTTAATCTATGCACTGCTTTAACCGGAATTTCGATGGCCTCGAGTGGCTTTAAAATACTGACATTTCCGTCGACGGTTACTTCCGCCGAGCCGGCGATGATCTCCCATTTTTCAGAGCGGTGCGCATGAGATTGCAAAGATAAACTTGCTCCAGCGTTAACTACTATAGTTTTTTTAATGCAATTAATGCCTACTTCTTCAATCTTCCAATATCCCCATGGTCTCTCGCCACGTTCATTAAGCGTATAACTCATATTTCTATTCTTTGCCACAAAAGTCCAATAATAAAAGCGCGCAAATTGTAGAACAGCTAAAACGGAAACTCAATATCAGATTCGGATAGAACGGTAATGTCCTGAATTAATTGTGCATTAAGTTAGTAAGTGATATAAAGTAGTGTAGAAGTGTTTATGCTGGAGGTAATTGAGATGGTCTACACTACGTTAAGATGTCCACATTGTGGTA
>JAISYW010000054.1 GCA_031269645.1 Holosporaceae bacterium | reverse complement strand
TATATCCATTTCTTTTGCGGAGATATTTCAAATGCGTTATTGAGGCATCTCTTCTCCTTCCGACTCGTTCGCCAGATTTTTCTAAATGGCCCGCGTCATTATAATCAAGATTTTTCATCGGACTTAAACTTTGTCTTGCCATATTAACCCTCTTTTAAAATTGCTTTTATCTATATACCAAACGACAAAAATAAAGTCCATAGCAAAAATGAAAAAAAATAATTTATTTCAAATATCTTAAAATTTTACGGAGTTAGTATATTGAAAAGTATATTATTTCCTAGATTTTTAAAAAATATAGGATGATATTGTAAAAATGCTTTTTTATTACCATACTGTATGTGCGCTACGCATTGAAAGATTTGGCTTTTTGGTTGTTTTTGTACTTTTTTGCAAAATTGCGCATGAAATATACGTAAAACAATCGGAATATGATTTTGTTGAAAAACAAAAAGTTAAAGAAAATAGGTAGCAAAAAGTTGTGTAAAACACACAATGACAAAAAAACTGACGATCATAAAATCAAACTATCGACATATAAATCCTATAACCTTGCAAAATTCTATCATCCTCTAAAAAACAAAGAAATAAAAACGCATAAATTAAAATTTGTGAGAAATATATATGATTTTAAAAAATTATGTAACGCAAAGAAAACTTTTTATAAATACAATTCTATTGCCACCAAGATATATTGTTCAGATGTTGCGGAAGCTGAGCAAGATCAACAAGCAATATGGACTAACGAAATCGAAGTCGTTGATTGGTTAACGTCTATAGGGGTTGCCGTAAAACGCATAGCGGCTAAGCGCTACATATTGAAGAATAGAATATGTTTTATTAACCACGTTCTTGTTTTTGCTAATAGAAAACGCATTGAACTAGGGTTAAAACCATTTTATATAGAAGGAATTACGGAATTCTAAGTTTTTGGAAAACAGTTTTGTAATTGCTCGAAAAAGAAACTGGAACTCTGATGGCTTCTACCGTTCGGAAACTGCTAGACTGATCGCGCTCTAGTGCGGAAAAATGTTCCAAAACCAATCGGCATTACCTCTTCTCCATTCGATAAGCTTTTCGCTATGGCTTTCATAAATGCTTTCAGGAATTCCCGGCTATATCTTTTCGATACACTTCGCCAACATCGCTGCGTCAATCTTGTTAAATATCTCTAGAATCCGCAAACTTCCTCACAAACAGTGGATTAACAATAGAAACTGGTATGCTATTTACCATTACATGATAATCACAAAATTTTTATATAATTATTTTCTTCCATTCCAAAATTAATTTTTCTAAACTATATTTGGCATTAGCAGAGCTGGTAGACGGAAGTTTTATAATCGTTCTGCTGGTTTTTTTATAGAAATATTTCATAAATAATTGATAGGCTTTCCCTCCATTTGCGTAAATGCGGTCAATGTTGCTGGCGTTTAATATTTTTGATAGGTCTGCGGGAACTGCGTTTTTTATGCTGACGTCGCTTGAATTTTCAATATCGCAGCTTTGCAGAATATCCCAAATGGCGATTTTATTTTTGAGAAGTATTTGTTTTTTATCGACAATTGTTGGAGCGATTAAATTGGCGTTCGTAATATGCGCAATTACCTTCCAAAATCGGTTTTGCGGATGCGCGTAATAAAAACGGCGCTCGCGCGATTTCACAGACGGAAATGTTCCCAATATTAAAACGGACGATCTTTCGTCAAAAATTGGCTCAAATGGATGAGTTAATCGCATTTTTTCCAGTTTTCTATTTCCAAAAGTTTCTTTTTTAAACTTATCCCTACGGCATAGCCCCTCAAATCACCGTCAGATCCAACTACCCGATGGCATGGTATAAAAATGGGAATTGGATTTTTGCCGCAAGCATTTCCAACAGCTAAACTGGATTTTGGACTGTTTATAAGGCTTGCAATGTCTTTATAACTCTTTGTTTGTCCATAGGAAATTAGTTTTAGCTGATTCCAAACAGACGTTTGAAAATTTGATCCGTCATACGCCAGTTCAAAATCAAAATCACACCTATATCCATCTAAATATTCCGCTAGTTGGACGAAAGCTTTTTGAATTATCCCGGACTCAACATTTTTTGCTTCTGGAAAATGCCGACTACCGAAGTATAGCCTAACCACAGCATTTTTTCTATTGCAAATTGTAATTTTTCCAAGAATTGTTTCATGGCAAAAGTAATTCATGGTTTGTTTTTTCTATTTTCCATTTGAAATTTTAATGTTTTCAATAATTTTTTTCAATATTGATTTTTCAGCCTTTTATCCGAATATAACAAAACGGCTAATGAACTCTAAATTGATGACAGAAATCTACAACTCTATAGGTACGCTATTTTTAGTAGGTAATCATCATGAAGTAATTAGTTGACAATTCCGCAATCAGGCAATCCATACTACATTATCAAAGCAACTCGCGAATTTCCATGGCCGCTTGATTGTTATTGGTTGTTGTTAGAAGCTTTATAATTTCTTTAAATGATTTTTTCTGTCGCTCGGATTCGTTGGCACTCAGTATTTTTTTCGCATATTGAAAAATATTCTTGGCGGAACAATCAGTTTGTAGCAATTCTGGAACCACTCTTTTTCGGGCCAGAATATTTACTAGAGAAACGTACGGTATTTTAATCAAAAACTTCACTATTGCATATGTAATTATCGACGTCTTATAGATGACGATTGATGGAAGACCAGCCTTTGCCAACTCCAAGGTCACTGTGCCAGACGCTGCGACGGCAAAATCTGATGAATAATAAGCCAAAGTTTTTTGCGATTTTTGGAGAATAATTATCGGTTGTACCCTCCAATTCTCAGTCTGTTTTTTAATATGGGATTCCAAGTTATCAATTGTAGGTATTATAAACTTCACATTTTTATATTTATCGACCATCATTGTCGAAAATTCTTTTAATATTGGAAGATGTTTATTTATTTCAGATATCCTACTTCCTGGAAGCAGCGTTACTATTCGAACATTTGCGCGATTGGCGATATTACAAACTGACTTTAAGAAATTTTGCAAACTGGAGCGTTTGGGTTTTTCAAAATCTTGATCTGTAGTTATTGGATGACCCACGAAAATTGTCTTCAAATTATATTTGCTGAATATTTCTTCCTCGAACGGGAATAATACCAGCAACTTATCGATGAATTTATACATAGATTTTGCGCGCCATTTTCTCCATGCCCAAACGGGAGGAGCAACATAATGAACAATCGGAATTTGACAACCAATTTTTTTCAGTCTTTTACTAACCCGATGCGTAAATCCAGAAGAATCTATCGTAACAACGATATTTGGCTGATATTTGCAAATTGCGTCTGTGGTTTTATCAATTAATCTTTTTACATGAAAAATTTTACCAATAACCTCAAAAATACCAATAATCGATAATTCTTTAATGGAAAACAATTCTCTTAGACCAGCTTTTTCCATGTTATGACCTCCGACGCCAAAAAAATCTATTTTTTGGTCGGATATGGCGGAAATATCTTCCATTAGTTTAGCTCCCAAATAGTCTCCGGAAGCTTCGCCAGCGATTATAAAAATTTTTTTTGCGAGAAAATTAGAAAAACCGATTATAAATAACCCTAATTCGTTAACGCGTCTAATAACGGCTTTTTTATCGATTATGATACATTTTTCCGCCTCTACGGCAACGCCAACAAAACCGCTTTTGTATAGATTTTCGATCGTATCCACTCCAATAGTTGGTAAATCAAAACGATTGTCCTGTTTAGGCTTTGATATTTTAACTAAAATTCCGCCCTTGCGGTCACTTCTTAATCTGCAGCACCGTTCAATTAACGAATTGGTTCCCTCGGTGTCTTCTTTACCTAAAATTTTTCCATTATAAACTACAACAGATTGGCCTATATCGGAAATTCCAAGTTCCATAGCGGATCCAATTCCAATCTGAACATCTTTTAATTCAGACACGGACGGCGCGCGTATGGAAAAGATTCCTTCAGACAAAAAAATGTCGTCTAATAGATCTGTACCTGCAATTATTTCAAATCCTTCCTCTTGTAGCAAAGCAGCAATTGCCCGCAATAATGCATCATCTCCAGCAAAAACGGCTTTTCTTAATTTTAAAAGCCATTTTATGCCTTCTTTATCAAGGGATAAGTTACTGAAATCAGGGCGTTTTATATGACCAGCAAAAATTATTTTATCGACTTTGTTTTTACGGAAAAAGCTGAGCGCTTTGCCGATTTCTCCCAAATTTACGGATAATTGATTTACATTTGGCCATTCTTTACAATCGCAAAAACCATTCATAAATAATAAGCAAAAATCTAATTTTTTTCCTGAGCAAGCTTGCGCGACAAGACGAGGATAGCCTCCTCCTCCGCATACGATTCCGATCATTAGCTGTCCTTTGGAAGACAGAACGATCTTTCGGTATCTTGTTTCATAAAATTGATTAGATCGTTTACGTAAGAATTATTTTCAATTACTTCTTCCACAATTTTTATATTATCGGAAATTGTCCCAGTATTTAAAAAAATAACATCGTAAGCTTTGCGCAGCGCAATAATTTCATGCTTTTTAACGCCTGCTCGCTTTAATCCTATGAGATTAATTCCGTATAAATGAGCGCGCCCTCCTTTTACCGCGCCATACGGAATTACGTCCCTTTCCACGCCTGACATACCGCCAATAATTGCGTTTCGTCCTATTCTTACATGCTGATGTACTGCAGCTAAGCCGCCAATAATTGCATTATCTTCTATTTTTACATGACCTCCCAGAGTAGCATTATTGCCCATAATTATGTTATTTCCGATTTCGCAATCGTGAGCTATATGTACTCCTATCATAAAAAGATTATTATCGCCGACGACTGTCTTCATTATTCCGCCGCTGGTACCAGGATGCATCGTTACGTATTCGCGAATAGAGTTGTTTTTTCCAATTATTAGAGTTGATAATTCTCCGTCATATTTCAAATCTTGGGGGCGATAACCTATTGTTGCAAATGGGAAAATTTTAGTTCCTTCTCCAACGCAAGTACGACCGCTGATACAGACATGCGACAGAATTTCTACATTATTCTTCAATTCCACATCGTCACTGATAATTGAGTATGCGCCGATTTTTACATTCTTTCCTATTTTGGCCGAAGGAGAAATTATTGCCGTTTGGTGGATCATTGAATCACCTACATAACTATCATGGCAGTAAAAGTAGCTTCCGTTACCAAAGATTGGTTAACATAGGCCTCTCCTTTAAAACGCCATACATTTTCTCGGTTCCTATCTTTTTTTACGCATAAACGCAAAACGTCTCCTGGCTCAACTAATTTGCGAAACCGAACGTCATCCATAGACATAAAATAAACAAGTCCGCCTTTTTCTTTGATATCCATAGTTTTTGAAACAACAACGGCGGCAGTCTGTCCCATTGCTTCAACGATCATAACGCCAGGCATAATTGGCTTGGATGGAAAATGCCCCTGAAAAAATGGTTCGTTAATAGTTACGTTTTTTATCCCAACTGCGCTTTCTCCAAGACACAATTCCTCTATTCGATCTATAAGTAACATAGGATATCTATGCGGAAGGCAT
The DNA here is from genome assembly GCA_031269645.1 of Holosporaceae bacterium. Lineage (GTDB taxonomy): Bacteria > Pseudomonadota > Alphaproteobacteria > UBA3830 > UBA3830 > JAIRZM01. The sequence continues at coordinate 5,818 of JAISYW010000054.1, read as the reverse complement.
TTCTTTATTTCATTTATATCTAAAATAAGCGATTGTGAAGTCACTTCTTATCTCCATTATCATTACGATTATTTTTTTTAGTAACAGATATTTTCAAAAATGCCGCTTGTCTTTTCCAAATTCCAATATCAACCGCCGGAATTCCTCCAACTACCTGTCCAGTTTTTATACTTGCAGCAATTCCGCTTTTTGCCGCCGCTATTACTCGATCTTCTATTTCGATGTGTCCAGCGACGCCTACCTGCCCTGCAAGAACAACGTCATTTCCAATTTTAGTGCTGCCGGCTATTCCTACTTGCGCGACAATAATTGATCTTTCGCCAATTGTTACGTTATGTCCTATTTGGACTAAATTATCGATAATTGTATCATTGCCGATAGTAGTATCCTCCACACTGCCGCGATCTATTGTAGTGTTTGCGCCAATACGAACCCGATCTCCAATAATTACCCGTCCCAACTGTTTGATATATATCATCTCCTTTCCGGACGGAATTATACCGAAACCAGATTCGCCAATACGAGCGCCAGAATTTATCAGAACATTTTTTCCTATTATACTGTAAGAAATCGACACATTATTTCTAATGCGACATCCAGATCCAATTCGACAACTCTTCCCTATCACTGTGTTGTTTTCAATTACTACATCATCGCCTATTTTGGCGTTTTCTCCTATGGAAACATGATCTCCAATGTAACAATTTGCTCCAATTTCTGCAGTTTTATGGATATTCGCACTAGAGCAAATGTGAGACGAATGTATATCCTTTGGATATAATACATCAACAGCTTTAGCATAACCGATCATAACGTTTGGACAAATAAGTCCAACTACGTTTTTAGGAAGATCCGTAAGATTATCGTTCGCAATAATAACAGCTCCGGCAGAAGTATTTTTTAGATCTTCTAAATACTTTTTGTTCCCAAAAAATGATAAATCAGTACTGGTAGCATGACTTAAAATTGATATTCCGGAAATGCAGAAATCGTTTTCTCCAATAACTCTAAAACCGCAGATAGTGGACAACTCAGACAGTTGAATTTTTTTTAAATCGCCAAAAAAACTCTTATCTATCATAAAATATTCACTCTTTTAGTTTTACTTTTATGGAAGGGCAGGATTTATTTACGAGCACTATGACTTCATCGCTTATATCGGTACTTTTTGTATCGTCGTTATATGCTACTGCGTCTGAAGCAATTACCATTTTTATCCCTCTTTTTCGACATATTTCCTTAACTATCTTCTTAATTTCTCGATCAAGCGAAGCAATCGCTGTTTTATAAGCTTCAGAAATTTGAAATCTCTTTTGGCGCACCATATCGTAAAGAATAAGTTGCATATCCTCTATTTTCCTGGCATCCGAGTCGGATTTTTTGTTTGAGTCCATTGATTTTATTTTCGATTCTAAATCTAAAAAATCCTTTTTTGATTCGTTATTGAAAGATGCAATTTGTTTTTCTATGTCTTTACCGACAGTAGTTTCCGAAGCAATTTTTTTTAAATCAATAATCGCAATATCTCCATGAGAAACGTTCTCGGTAGCGTATCCGTGCTCAGTAAATAAAATTCCACAAAATACTATTGCGAACCCAAAAGTCATCACATTCCCGTAAATGTAAAAGTTTGTTTCTCATCGAATTTTTTCTTTTTCAAAGTAAATCCAAAAACAAAGGACAAAGGCACGCCAATTGGGGTTTTTGCCCATTCTATCGCTACGCCGGCGGAGGATCTAATGGCGCTTGAGTCTTGAACGTGAGCGCTGTTGTATTTTGTGCCCCAAGCGCTACCAAAATCAAGAAAAATTACTCCATTTATTCCCATTTCGCGTGTTGATAATGGACATTTGATCATAAAACTAACAGTCCAAAATTTATTTCCACCAACGCTATTACCTTTTAGATCCCTAGTACCAACACCGTAGGACTCAAACCCCCTCATACTTTCCCCGTCTCCGCCCAAAGAATAACGATGTACACTACGAGTGCCTTTGATTTCATGAATATGGCCAACATTTGCACAAGCAATAAACGTTAATTTTGTGGTTAAAGGATAATAGTAATTAGCGCTCAGTTCATTTTTAAAATATCTTACGGCACCGCCGACACCAGCAAAACTATTGGTTAAAGAAATATCGTACCCTTTGCGAGGATCGTATGGATTATCTGTTTTATTATAAAATAATGTCGAAGATATTTCGCTGCAAACATACTTTCCGTATTCATCCTTCATTAAATACACTTCTTTTGCATTGTCAGGAACGGTATCATATGTTTTGTCTTTATCTTTATCCCACCACCGTCTATCACTGAACGATATTGTATAGGAAATTTTGTGAGCAAATTCTTCGCTTATGTTATAACGAATGAAAGGAGATATATATGCAGTTTTCACAATACTCTGGTCGACATTTTTTCTATTATACCTGTTGGCGCCAATTCCAATACCAGCACCAAAATTTTGATCCATAAAACGAGGGTTGAAAATACTTGTTTTGCAGCCGTAACACTTTTGCATCCAGAATATATCTGCCGAAAGGCTGTTTCCCGTTCCCATCAGGTTGTTTTCTCCGAAGCCGACAAAACCACCAAACCCATCGGTGTCACTGACATTTAATCCAAAACGAAACTGCGCGGTAGTTTCTTTTTCCTTTACAGAAATCAATAAGGTCCTCTTATCTTCTGAGGATCCTGCTGTATCGCTTACCTGCACGTCATCAAAATATCCAATGCCTTTTAAACGCTCAACCGTTTTTTGAATCTTATAAACGTTGAGAGCATCTCCTTCATGCACGCTAAATTCTCTTCTAATGACTCTATCTAACGTTTTGGTGTTACCGACTATTTCTATTCTTTCAATAAAAGCCTTCGGTCGTTTAATTATGGAATATTTTATGCTAGCAGTTTTGTGTTTCTTATCGTAATCGATATCCACAATAACATCAATAAACGGATTATCTTTTAAAGCTATTTCGCTTCTGATATTATCTCTATCCGCGTTTATCAATGATTCATTATAAACGGATCCATTTTCGATAGTTATTAACTTTTTGAAATCTTTGGCTTTTATTTTGTCAGTTTTGGACTCTAGACTTACGCTTTTAATTGTATATTTGTCTCCCTCTTCCAGAGAAAACGTGCAGTAATGAGATTTCTTATCAAAATCCATTTCTGCAGAAGTTGCAGTAACAACGAAAAAAGGATACCCATTGTTTTTGTAGAAAGCTGTTAAAGTTTCTACATCGACATCGATTCTGTCTTCTCTAAAAATATGACTGTCGTAATCCCAAAAACGCCACACTTTCTCTTCTTTTGTAAAAAGCAAATCCTTTAATTCGTCGTCGCTAAAACTTTTGTTACCGATAAAAATGATTTTTCGAACTCTGGTTTTCGATCCTTCATTTATTTCGAAAACAAGGTCGACTTTATTTCCGGCGTGTTTAATAATTTTTGGAGTAATTATTGCAGAATAGCAGCCAAATGCCTTATATGCCATTTGGAAATCGGAGAGAATGTCTTTTATGATATGTAAACTAAATAAGCGTCCCTCTCCAACCCTACCGTTAATAATATTTTTTAGTATATCGTCGCTTGCGATATCGTTTCCTTCGAAAGCAACTTTGTCAATCATCGGTTTTTCTTCGCATTTTATAACGAGAGTGTTGCCCTTCTTTATGAGCCTTATATATGAAAAAAAATCCTTCTTAAAAAGAGACTTTAATGTTTTGTCTATATCGGTTTGGTTATAGTTTTTATTCGGTTTGATTGTGATACTATCTTGAATAGCTTCAACTTCCACTCTATCCAGCCCTTCGAATTCGATTTTTTCGACAACGTCCGCCAAGATGCTCGAAAAGTGTAATACACACACAGCAAACAATACTTTTTTCATATGCATACGATACAATTATCCTATTAAACCAGAAACAAACTTGTTTATCACTTCAATACGAAGAATATCATTTATTGTGGTAGCGAGCATCAGAAATATTAACAAGACTGCGCAACCTGTCATGATATACTCTTGAAAAATTTTATTAAGCGTTTTCGCCGTAACTTGCTCTATCAAACAAATAAAAATCTTTCCGCCATCCAGCACCGGCAAAGGAAGAAGGTTGATAAATCCCAGATTTAGAGACAAAGTAACTGTAAACATAATTAACAGAATAAAATGGCCATCTTTAGATAGGTCTCCAGCAATTGACGCCATATGCACTACTCCTCCAAAATCATCTAGGGATTTCTTTCCAGCAAATAGCTTACCCAAAACATAGATCATTTCTCCTGTTGATTGAATACAAACCTGAAAACCATACAAAACGGCGCTCAAAAAAGATTTCTTTTCGAAAATTGGAGTATCAGAACGGATTCCCACAATTTTCATCTTTTTCACTCCGCCAAGCAATTTTTTTGTCTCTTTTGTTTCCGGAGTTACAGAGATCAGCAACTGTTTTCCGTTACGCTCAACAAGAAAATTTATTTTTTCGGAGTTATTGTCTGCAATTTTCATGACAATATCTCGATATTTCTCAATCTTCTGACCGTTAACAGACAGCACCTTGTCTCCCGGCAATATACCACACTTTTCGGCTGGGCTAGCTTTCAGCACCTCACCAACGATCGGTCTATAAGTTGGAACGCCGTAGAAAATGCATATCACGATTACCACGACAAAAGCGTAGATATAGTTGAAAAGCGGTCCGCAAAAAGCAATTCCCATCTTCTGCCAATTGCTTTTCGCCAAAAAAGAATGCGTTTTTTCCTCTTCGCTTAATTTTTCAAGGGATTCTTCATCATCAGTTGCAGAAGCAATATCTCCGTCGCCGAGCATCATAACATACCCGCCGATTGGTAATAGAGAAAAGCACCAGCGAGTTCCGTTGTCATCATTTATTCCACAAATTTCAGGTCCAATACCTATCGAAAATTTTGAAACTTTCACTCCGCACTTTCTAGCCGCAAGATAGTGCCCGTATTCGTGCACGAAAACGATTACGTTTATTACCAAAAAAAAAGAAACTAAGTAATACAACGAGTTCATTTACAGGACCTAAAACAAAACATCTAAAACAACTAATACAATAGAGGATAATATTAGGCTATCCAAACGGTCAAGAACCCCTCCATGCCCAGGAAATAAATTTCCCATATCTTTAACGGCGATTTCTCTTTTAAAAGCGGACTCCAACAAATCGCCGCCAATTGACGATAGAATTATTGTTTGTACTACCCAAAAATTTTTTACATTTGTGATCAAAAAAGACCCACCCATAGATGATTTCGGAAAAACATTACTTAAACAAAGAAACGCTATATTGGCCATAATTATTCCGCCCCCAAAACCAGCCCAAGTTTTGTTTGGACTGATTTTTGGACATAATTTGGGTCCCTTTAATAGCGTACCAAAAGAATATGCTCCTATATCTGTAAAACTAGCAATACAAATCAAGAAACCGCATCCAAATGGACCAAAAAATTCTCGACAATACATGAATGAATAGATGCCGACAAAACATATTAACAATGCCAATACCCGTAAAGGTAATTTTCCTTTTATTTTGGGTGAAAATATTTCGCATACTATCATTACGTAGGTTGCCCAACATAAAATTGCAAATAGTTTATATGGAACAAAAAATAACAGAAAAATAAATGGAATAAACAAAAAAGACGACAGAAGGCGAGTAAAAAACTCTTTCTTTTGCTTGATATGGTTTTTTTCAGATCTAGTCATCTCATGTACCATATCTTCTTTTCCTTTGTAGAAATTCATCTACTATAGCCTTTAAATCATTTTCGTTAAAATCCGGCCATA
>JAISYW010000050.1 GCA_031269645.1 Holosporaceae bacterium | reverse complement strand
TACGCAAACCGCTTTTTGTTTTGTACCAATAGGCGTTTCGGCGTTTTGAGTATTGAGAAAAAAAAGCTTTTCGCTTTCGAAAACAACCCAAGACCACCCGCTGCCAAACATTGTATTGGCAAACGACACATACTCATTTAGAAAATCTTCAAACGTTCCAAACTGATCTTCCACCATGGTTGCAATTTTCCAATCGGGGGAGTAACTCGGTACTTTTAGGCAGCGCCAATAAAAATCATGATTAAATAGTTGGGCCGCATTATTAAATATTTCCTGATCAACTCCTCGCGATTTAATAATAATGTCTTCAATCGTTTTATGCATGTACTGAGTATCCTTTATCAAAGAATTCAAAGCCTTAGCATATCCGCAATGATGTCTATCGTAATGTAGATCTACAGCATCAACACTCAGAGAAGGAACAAGATCCGCACTTTTATGCGGTATTTGTGCACAGAACGCCATAATATAATTTCCTTGAACTACTTAATATAATTATAACAACAAATAGCATGGGAATTATAAAATAAATTATTGGCGTTGGATACATTATAATGGGATATTATGCAAAATAAGAGATAGCTGATGAAAATCACTGTATTGGGAAGCGGATCTTCCGTAGGAGTTCCATCATTAAAATATGGATGGGGAAATTGCGATAATAATAATCCAAAAAATTATCGTACTCGCTCTTCTATAATTATAGAAAGCGGAACTACCACGTTGTTGATTGATATGTCTCCAGATTTACGTCAACAATTATTGAATTACGGATCCGATAAAATAGACGCGGTGATTTTTACTCACGCGCACTATGACCATACCATTGGAATCAATGAACTAAGACCTATATTCTTAGGAGAGAACAAGGCTCTCCATGCATATGCGAAAAAAAACGTCATATGTGAGATAAAAAAGATGTTTTTCTACCTATTCGAAAACTCTGAACACGAAATCTATAAACCTTACATTTCTTTACATCTTTTGGAAGAAACTTTTACGATTGGCGACATAAGCGGCATATGCTTTGATCAAAACCATGGATTTTCAAAATCTCTTGGCATTAGAATTGGAAATTTTGCGTACTCGACTGATATTGCCTTTTTAGATGATGAAATTATCCACAAATTGCAAGGGATTGATACCTGGATTGTTGAATGTCTATCCATAAAAACCGCTAAACCTACCCATGCCCACCTCGATTTAACTCTTGATTGGATAAAAAAAATCAATCCACGAAAGGCATTCTTAACTCATATGGACATCTCAATGGATTACGACGCCTTACGGAAAATACTGCCTGAAAATGTGGAGCCGGCATACGACCAAATGTCGATTTATTTATAGCGTATGTTTCAGTATTGAGAAATAGATTTAATTTAACAAGATTCGATTTTTTCTTTGAATTTCTTGAACGCTAAGTCTTGCAAAGCCGTTTTCTATTTTCGCGGAAGGAATATTAAAACAATTTCCGTATTTTTTCGAATTCTTTGTTTAAATCATTTTGAGATTTTTTATTCATCGATTCACAACCTTTACTAACGCTTTTTTCTTTTCGTAATTGTTTTACGACATTTTTTAGTTTTTGTGCAAAAATCACTAGGTTGGCAGACTTCACCGAATCTGAGAAACTTATTCTTACGGTACAAGTCGGCAATTTTCCTTCTGGATCAATGGCTTGCATTACATTTGACTGTCCTTGCCCTAAACATGAACATCCGGCCGCAAACGAATATTCCCTAATACGCTCAAGAATGTCTTTCAAAAAGACTCCTTCTATAGATATGGAAACGATGTGCGACGGAGTAGTAGAATTGATATGTACTCCGTCTATTTTTAGTAATTCCGAGACAAATGCTCGGAAATTACGATTTATCCTAGACCTATTAAACGAAAAATTCTTTACTGCGCTCGCAAATGAAGCAATTAATGCCGTCGGCCTAGTCCCGGGAAAAAACTCTTCTCCGCTTCCAAATAATATAGGCCGTATACAGGATCGATCGCGAATATATAAAGCGGCAATTCCTTTGGGAGCGCCTATTTTATATCCGGAAATTGTTAAAAAATCGATATTGATACTGTCTACGTCGATATCATACTTGCAGAAAGCCTGAGCTGCGTCTGAATGAAATAATATTCCTCGATTTTTTGCTATTTTCCCTATGGATCGCATATTTTGCAATGTTCCAATTTCGCTATTCAGCATCTGAATTGATATTAACCTCGTGTTTTTTTTGATACTATTTTCTAGTTGTTTTAAATCTATGTTTCCGTATCGATCTACATTTAAATAAGTAACGATATGTCCGAGCTCTTCTAAATATTTAAACACATTTAGCACGCTTTTGTGTTCTATTTTAGATGTAATTAGATGGCATTTAGGATACTTATGGGCTATTCCTAAAATTGCGATATTATTGGAAATGGTTGCGGAATTCGTGAATAATATTTGCTCCGGTTGAGCATTAATTTTACTAGCAATAACAATTGCCGACTGATTTTCGATATCTTTTAATATTTTGGCATGAAAATTAATTCCCGAAGAATTGCCGTCCATTCGGCAGACTCTTTTAAATTCTTTAAGAGCTTTTTCATTAATATGCGACGATGCGGCATAATCAAGATAAACAACGTCAGTATTATCGACATTAGACGAACATGCAGTTAAAACGAATAAACAAACAATTTTTTTCATATATCACAATAAAGCAAAAGCTTTGGTCGTTCTCATTGATCTGATGTTACATCTTCTATTTGCTGCGTTTTTGTAGGATTAGATTTCGATATTATTTCGATTGTTCGAGCATTCCCCTCATTTTTTACTCTTAGAAGATTCAAATGCAATAATCCATTATCGAATTCCGCGCTTTTAACTTCAACGCCGTCGGCCAAAACGAATGTTTTTGTAAACTGACGGGTAGCGATGCCTCGATATATGTAGACAGATTTCGGATCTGATTCTTGTCGCCCCCGA
>JAISYW010000097.1 GCA_031269645.1 Holosporaceae bacterium | reverse complement strand
GAGAAGAGACTTATTGGATAAAATCTCAGATATGTACGATTTCGATGTCCCTCAAAATATGGTTGATATGGAAAATGCAGATATTCTTAAACAAATTACGGAAGAAGGAAAAAGACTTAACAAAGAAATTACTCCAAAAATAAAAGAAGAATGTCGTAAAATATCCGAAAGTCGAGTTCGTTCAAGTTTTGTTATCGCCGCAATAGCTAAAAGAGACAAAATCAGAGTAACAAAAGATGAGATTTCTCGAGCTATTAAACATATTGCTACTATGTATCCGGGGAATGAAAGAGCAATACTGGAAATGTATCGTCGTCCCGACATGCTTAATACTTTGGTTGGGCCAATTCTAGAAAAGAAAGTTCTCGATACCATAGCAAAAACCATAAAAATTAAGGAAAAAAAATGTTCTATAAAAGATTTAATTGCTCGTGATGAAGAAACTTTTGATTTTTTTAAAGATAATACGGAAAAAGTTGGAAAACTCACGAAAAGCACATCTAAAGAGAATATAAGTAAGAGCAAAAAGAAAAAGGTCGAGTAGTTTTTGAATAGGTAATAAATATGAGCGATGTACATATGGATATGCTTGTTCCCATTGTTGTGGAACAAACAAGTCGTGGAGAAAGATCTTTTGATATTTATTCGCGGCTCCTAAAGGAAAGGATCGTGTTTTTGACTGGAGAAGTTAACGATGCGTCGGCAAGTTTGATTTGTGCGCAGTTATTATTTTTAGAATCCGAAGATCCCAAAAAGGATATTTTCTTTTATATAAATTCTCCTGGTGGAATAGTAACTTCTGGTTTGTCCATATACGACACAATGCAATACATAGTACCGGATGTTAGAACTCTATGCATAGGACAAGCTGCTTCAATGGGGTCGTTGTTATTGGCGGCCGGAGCAAAAGGAAAAAGATGTTCATTGCCTAATTCAAGGGTTATGATTCATCAACCTTCTGGTGGATATCGAGGTCAGGCCGCGGATATAGAAATTCACACTAAGGAAATTTTGAGCTTGCGTACTCGCCTGAATAAAATTTATGAAAAACACACTGGCACGCCGTTACGCGAAATCGAAAAAGCAATGGAACGTGATAATTTTATGTCTCCCGAAGAATCGCAAAAATTTGGTATAATTGACGAAATAATTGAAAAGAGAAAAGCTTAGATACTGCTTGATTTCGGCAGTTTTTTTTAATATTTGCGAAAAAATTGAAAGGGCCTTATGGGTGCTGGAGTCTTCAAGCTCGCAATCATATGTGGCGGACCTTCGCTTGAGAGAGGAATCTCTCTGAATTCCGCTCGCTCCGTAATGGATCATCTATCTTCTGAAGGAATAGAAATCTTTCCGTTTTACGTAGATCTCTTTAAAAATTTCTATCAGCTTTCCAAGGCTCAGCTATACTCCAATACGCCGTCCGATTTTGATTTTAAGCTAAAAGATGCCGGCCGTATTTTAACAAAAGAAGAATTTATTGAACGATTACGTCAAACTGATCTGGTCTTTCCAATAATGCATGGAGATTTTGGTGAAAACGGCGAAATACAGGATTTGCTAGAAATTTACGACCTTCCATTTATGGGACCGTCCTCCCAGACCGCGCGACGTATGTTTCATAAAAATATCGCCAACGATGTTTTACGAGCAAACGGATATGATTTTGTATCAGTTTTGGAATTGCACAAGGGCGATTCGGATATATTAAAAAAAATTCAGGATTTTAAAGAAAAACATCGTTTAACCCGTTTGATTGTAAAGCCGGCGGCCGGAGGTTCGTCCATAGGAGTATCTTCCGCTTCAATTGAAGAAAAAGCAAAAGAGTATGCCGATAATCTTTTTAATCTTGGAATGAAAACCGTTTTAGTCGAGCCCTTCCATGAGGGCACAGAATTTACGATAATCATTCTGCAAAGTTTAAAAGACGGATCTCCGGTGGCCTTATGCCCGTCAGAAATCAATATTAGTTATGAAAACAATTCATTTTTCGATTTTCGTTCCAAATATCTTCCAACGGCTGCGGTAAAATGGCCTTGTCCACCGCAAAGTTTTGATAAAAACATCGTACAAAGTATTCGCAAACAGTCCGAAAATCTATTTGCGCTATTTAAAATGAGGGATTTCGCCCGTGTCGACGGCTGGGTTTTGGAAAACGGGAGGATTATATTCACGGATTTTAATCCGATTAGCGGAATGGAACAAAATAGTTTTATCTTTGAGCAATCAACGCGTTTAGGATTCACGCACGACGAATTATTGCTTTATATCGTGAAAAACGCCTGTAATCGTCATCAAATTACGCCTCCCAAAATGGTTGAATCAACGACTGTTAGACGTTTGCCAGTCGGCGTTCTTTTTGGAGGAATAACTTCCGAACGCCAAGTTTCTCTTATGAGCGGAACGAATATATGGCAAAAACTTCGGCATTCAAAAAAATATTTACCCATTCCTTTTTTTTATGATAGCACTGGTAATATTTGGAAAATATCGTATACACACGCTCTAAATCATACAGTCGAAGAAGTTGAGGAGAATTGTTTTAAAGTCTCTCATAAAAACATCCAACTGCTACAGACAATTTGTAGCGATGCTCGCAAACGTCTAGGATTAAATCAATATGATATTTCAAATAATTTTTCTAAAAAATTTACGTTCGACGAGTTTATAAAATTCATAAAACAAGAAGGAATTTTTATTTTTAACGCGCTTCATGGAGGAGATGGCGAAAACGGCGTTATTCAAAATAAATTTGATGAACACTGCGTTTCATATTCTGGCTCCGGCGAACGCGCTTCTAGCATATGTGCCGACAAGTATCGTACAGGACAAGTTATTTTACAATTAAAAGATCCAATAGCTTCTTCACTCCCAAAAAAAACTTTTAAAACTGATATGCTTTTTAAAAAAAACACCGAAGAACTGAAGTTATTTTATGAAGAGATGAGTACTGAGTGGCGAATTTCTTCTATCATTATTAAACCGCAGAACGATGGTTGTTCGTCCGGAATCGTACGTTTAGGTTCTTCTGAAGATTTATCTATTTACCTAAAATTTATACAAGAAAAAGCTCGTTACATTCCGCCCTACGTATTTTACGAGCAAAAATCTATGGTGGAAATGCCGTCGGAAAAACCGGAACATCTTGTGTTTGAGCCATTTATTGTTGTCGATAAGATTCAAATAATCGATAACGCGCTGGAGTATACTCCAAACACCGGTTGGCTAGAATTGACTGTCGGAGTGCTTGAAAACTGCGGTCTATACAGCTCTATGAATCCATCTATCACGATAGCAAAAAACGCCATTTTGGCTCTGGAAGAAAAATTCCAAGGCGGAACAGGCGTAAATATCACTCCTCCGCCGGAAAATATTGTTGCGGCAGAAGATCGTCGTCTAATTAAACAAAGTGTCGAAACCGTATCAAAAGCGCTTGAAATTGAAAATTATGGGCGTATTGATTGTTTTTGGAATATAAAAACTAAAAAACTAATAATCATCGAAGCAAATACGTCTCCGGCTATGACCGGTTCGACGGTTATCTTTCATCAAGCTCTGGCGGAAGAAAAATCATTAACTCCGCTTGAATTTATAGAATTAATTATTCAAAACTCTATTGCTAATAAAAATAGCAAAGCATAAAAATACAAAAATTCTATTGCCTTATCACGGGAAATTGGTATCATTGATGCGTTGAGCGGGCGTAGCTCAGGGGTAGAGTACAACCTTGCCAAGGTTGGTGTCGAGGGTCCGAATCCCTTCGCCCGCTCCAGAATCTATCTTAAATGACAACGGAATTTCAAGAAACGGCCCTGGAATTTACAGATTGCCATTCGACAGACCTAACATATTTTTGCATTTTCAAAAATGCATTTTTTTCTATCTGACGTATGCGCTCAGCCGATAAATTCATTTTTTCTCCAATTTCTTTTAGGCTTTTTGTGGGATTTGAGAGTCTATAAGAGCAAACGATATCATATTCCTTTTTGGATAACGTATTAAGAGCGCTATGTAAGACTTTCTTTCTATATTCAAACTCTTGTTTCTCAAAAACTATTGTTTCCTGTGAAGCTTTGGTATCGGCAAGAAAATCCTGCCAACTCGAATTTTCGTCGCTTCCAATTGGAGAATTTGCAGAAAAATCTTTATGAGTGAAGCGAGTCTCGGAAATAATAACATCTTCTTTGCTAACATTCATTTTATCGGCAACAAGTTGGACATTTTCTTCCGAAACCGTTTCTATGCCAAGCACTTTTTTAATCTTTTTTAATCCGAAGAATAGTTTACGATGGCTTTTGCTGGAACTAAGCTTTACGATCGACCAAGAATTATATATAAAATCCTGGATTTTGGCTTTTATCCACCAGGCGGCGTACGTAGAAAACCTATATCCAATATTTGGATCAAAATGTTGCAGCGCATGCATAATACCAATATTACCTTCGGCAATTAAATCAGCTTTTGGTAAGCCGTAACCAGAATATCCGTTTACAATTTTCATAACAAGACGCAGATGACTCTTAACTAGCTTTTCAAGGGCTTTTTTGTCGCCTTTTTCCTTCCATTTGGTTGCTAATTCAAATTCTTCATCATTTCCAAGAAACGGGAATTTCTTAATTTCAGATACATAAGAGGTTGACAAACCATCACCAAAGACATTACTATTCCAAATAGCCATTAACCAAACCCACCTAACCTCGTTTATTATAACATGACGGATGCTTTGTTAAACAGTATAAAGAACAAAAACGTCGATGATGTTCAATCTATTGATCCCAAAAACAATCTATGGTAGAAATACCACGCGTGCCATTTAGGAGTGCTGGTATGGTAGATGTCCTAAGCTGCTTTTTCCCAACAACTGTTGTATTTATTGACGATAACGTTTCGTTTTTGGAGAGTATACCAAAAGTGTTAAACATTGATAGAATAATTGCAGTATTATTTACGAATCCACTTGAAGCGTTAGATTATATTAACAAAACAAACTGCGTTAATAAATTAGATTGCGCCGATTTAATTAGAAATTATGAAGAAGAAAGCTCTTCAGATTGGAAATCGGTAATGTTTAATATTAATAGATTGCATCAAAAAATATATAGCTCCGATAGATTTGCTAATATTTCTACTGTAGTAAGCGATTGCGCCATGAGCGAGCTAGATGGAATAGAGTTGTGCGCGAAAATAGAAAATAAGAATATTCAAAAGATTCTTTTAACCGGCGAAACCGAAGAAACTAAAGCTATTGGCGCATTTAATAACGGATATATTAATCGATTTTTAAAAAAAGAAGTTGTGGATTTTGAAAAAAGTGTAACGGATGCAATAAATAAATCGATACATCAATATTTTAGTATTTATACATCCGATATTTCGAAACATCTGGCTTTGCTGTCCCAAACGCATCTAAATGATCCTGTTTTCGCGCATTTCTTTTCGAACGTTTGTTTAGGTAAAAGTTATGTGGAATATTATATGATAGATAACTTTGGAAGCTATCTGTTTTTGACGGCTAAGGGGCAAACAGGAATGTTGAGCGTTTTGACGGAAAAAGAGATGGAAAGGATAATAAAAATAGGTATAGAATCCGGGGAGATTGCCTCGAATGTTTTGGAAGCTCTTCAATCAAGAGAGTATATGCTAGTATCGCACAACAGAACCGGCCTACTTCCTCCAATTAGCGAGTGGGATAGATATATACAACCAGCTCGTAGACTAGACGGATACCATAGATATTATTTCTCGCTTGCCGACTCAAAACGATTGGACATTGATTTCGAAAATATCAAGGCTTTTGCTGACTCCCAAAAAGACATAGTGTTTAGAAAATACTAACGGGCTGCGTATTGATTTTGGTCTCCAAATTAACGAAAAAAAGATTGGCAATTTTTCTGGAATACCAACTGTTATCGCACAGCAGAATCCGCAATTCTGCTATGTATTGCCTTATTGAATATTAAAATATAAAATATATTGTATGCGCTTTAGGAAAGCGGAATGATACTTACTCGTGATGAAATTTTAAACAACGTAAAAAGCGGAAAGATTCATATTTCTCCGTTTGATAAGTTGATGTTGAATCCTAATAGTTGCGATTATCGCATCGACTATAAATTGTTGGAACTCGCCGATCTTCCGATTGATCCCAAAAAGCAATCCTCTTATCGCGAAATAAATTTTACGGACGATGGATGTGTTTTATCTCCCAACAAAACCTATCTTGCCAACACTTATGAAGAAATTGGAAGCGATGTTTTTGTTCCGTCGTTAATTGGAAAAACTTCTCTGGGACGACTTGGATTATTTCTGCAAATTACAGCAGATCTCGGAAATTTAGGAGCAAAGCATAAATGGACGCTCGAATTGAAAACCGTACAGTCGGTAAAGATATATCCGATGATGAGGATTGGACAGGTTACGTTTTGGAAAACTGCAGGAAAGAAAGACATAAAATACACAGGAAAGTACGACAAATTTTCCATTGCTAAATCTAGTGAAATTTATAAAGAATTTTCTGGAAAACAAAAACGATGATACTCACGGGCAGCGAAATTTTAAAAAATATAGAAGATAAAAAAATCGTCGTCGATCCGTTCAAAATTTCTCAACTCAACCCAAATTCATATAATTTTACCTTAGGAAATAAACTTATGATGTATAACAACTATATGCTGGATTCCAAAAAAGATAATGAAGTTCGCGAGATAATAATCCCGGAAAGCGGCATTACTTTGGCTCATGGAACAATTTATCTTGGATGTACGCAAGAAATTATTGGAAGCGATTATTTTGTTCCAATTATTAAGGGACGTTCGTCTATTGGACGACTTGGGTTGTTTATAAATATTACTGCAGATTTAATTGATATAGGATCAATTAATCAAATCACATTGCAGTTAAGCGCAGTGCAGCCGGTAACGGTATATCCTGGTATGCAGATAGGGCAAGTGAC
>JAISYW010000036.1 GCA_031269645.1 Holosporaceae bacterium | reverse complement strand
TATTTGATTTGCGTCTAGTTTTCTGTATAGGGTAACCGTTTCTACGTCTTCTTGTTCCGCTTCTCTGCCAGTTGTTTTGCCCCTAACAAACTCCATCTTTCCAGATTTATAATAGTCTTTTTTATCGAATGCTTTGATAGCGCTTTCACTTTTGGCGATGTTAGGCATATCTCTTATTTGCCCAATGGAATTCATACTATTTATGAGCATTGATAAATTTCTGGCTTCCTCTTCTTTTTGACGCTTGATTTTCAACATTGTTTCTGCCGAATTTACGCTATTCATACTCATAATATTCCGCAATAATTCATTTTTTATGTTGATATCGTCCAAATCAACGTTTTCTTCATTCCTTTGCTCTTCTTCTAGCTTCTCATGTGGGCCCAATTGCGGACGCAACGACAAGACAACTCCATTAGTGCTGGCTTGTTTGATCATAACGTCAACCATGTTTTCTTTGATTTCAAGAGTAACATTTCTTGGGTTTAGGAATCCTCCTACGCCCGTTAGGCCAGCCTCGCTTAAAAAATTTCCAGAATTCGATTCTTTCTTTTCTACTGTTGTTTTTGTGATGCCATCTATGGCCAATATCTTAAGAGCTTTATATTTATGGGTTTTTATCTTGTCGCCCTTTGGTTCCAGTATAAGAACATCGACGATATCTCCCGGCGACATTAGGCTTGAAGAACTTGCAGATCTTTGATCAATGGAAAATGTGATTGCTCTCATTCCTTTCCTTATTATTGAGGCTTCTTTCTTTTTCTGCTCGGCTTGCTTTTTCTTTTCTGCCGCCGCTTTTTTCTTTTTTTCTTCCTCCGCTTTTTTTCTTGGATCTTCTTTAGTGAGCAAACGGGTACTGAGAGGAATTCCGGCCTGAATATCGTTAGCTGCCCACATTTCCAAACAATTTGCATAGTCGGCGCTATTATTTAAAGCATTCCCTTTTTCATCTTTTGCGATAAAATACGGTTGTAGAGCGTCATGCGGCCATTTTTTCCAGGTGATGTTATCAAGTGTTATTCTTTCATTCTTTTTGATGTCTCTGGCAACTATGATGACTTGAACGTCTGCCGTTTTTTTTATCTCTTTTACCAACAACGGGATATCTGGTAGGGAAACTTCTTTTTTTGCGATATGTTGATTATTTCCTGTATTTGCAGGTGCTAGCCATCTGAACAGCGCGGTAATTGCAAAAGCTACTACAAACGCTATTATTATAGGAAGAATGTTGTTTTTATCTTTCATTTCACTACCAAACCACTAAATCTTCAACAATTACCCAAAAACCGCCGCAAGATAACGCTATTCCGTATGGAATTTCCTGTTTCATTACATCGACGACATATCGTTTCAGTGCAACTGTCTTCTTATTGATTCTACCTAGTGAAAGTAAAACAAAGTTTAACAAAATTGATTTATTTCGATTTTTACGGAAGGTATATAACGAAATAATTATTTTTCTTCTTAAAAAAAAGATGTGTTTGTGAAATAATACATAGAGTAATGCTAAAAATAATGTTCCCATGCTAGTTCCAAATAAAAATGCTTGAATGTGGTTTTCGGCAAACAATAATAAGGGAAAAAGTAGTTTTACATCTCCTCCGCCTATTAGGTTATATCTATTTAAAACCCAAGCTATAACAAAAACGCCGCCGGATAGCTTGAAAGCTTTAAAGAAATTATAATCAGACGTGCCAAATACGTATGCTATTAAATACAAGGCTAATAGAGATAATACGTATTCGTTCTCTATTCTAAAAAATAGAAAATCATTAATGCTTATTATCAACAAAAGTATTGCGAGTGTTATCCAGATTACCAAAACGATCCTCCTTATTATGAAAACAATAATAGATAAGTAGTAAAAATTATGTTAAGGCTTTTACAAATAACGTGAAATATTTGAGATTGATGTGTAGCCAGTATAAGAGAGATGGGAAAGTTTTTGTAAATATAGTACGAATTATTCTCGAGAATTGGCGATCTTGGTAGAAACGCATACGTTTTACTCTATTCGAGAATCACCTAGTTGTTCTAATAACAATTCGAGCGCCTATTGGAATTCTCAAGAGATTACATGATAGCCGCCCACAATTGTATAATAATATCAACAAGAATTGTAGAAGCGGTTTTCCTATCATCGGAAGAATCTGTTATCGGAAGTGCCGCAATGCTTTTACAAATATTCTGACAAATGTTTTTTATTTCGCCGCGCAATTGAGTGTCAAGAGCCATATTTGTCATTATAGGTGTTAGATCCTTTATAAAATCAATTATTACTTTCTTGTTTGTTCCGCTGCGCAATAGCTCTATTATGATGTCACTACTACTTCCAGCTAAAATCTGCTCCGGTTTTAAGTAATGTGCCAGTAACTTTTTTAGAATAGTTTCTCTGTTCTCAAATTCTGTATTGTATAGCTCTCGAAAAGCAGACAAATAAGCATTATGGCTGCTGTAGCTAAATTTTAACGGTTGTTCCGATACAGATTGCAAAATTTGCAATCCTTTTTCAGGTCGATGCGCGCGCAACAGAAGAACTGCCATATTTATGGCCCTTGCCGCATCAGACATCGAAAAATCTTTCGGCATTTCTAATTTTTCTATATGTGGTATAAGCTCGCGCCATTCGCCGAAATGCAAATCCATAATGTTCCATAAAATCGTTGGATCAAGATTTAAAGCATGATCGAAGAGAGACGCTCTTTCTCCATCACCCAGTAATTCCGATTTTAACAATAGTGGCAATATATTCTTAATTTCACCGGACTCTGTCGATTTTAGAGCTTGACTGTATAGATCTTTGATAAAAAGTTTCTGGATTTCGCTTAAACCCTTTTTATAAGGTAATACATTTCCAAGCGATAGACAAATTGGACTAGAAATGCTCACGTCACATTTCTGAATTATATTATCTATAAAAAAAATCGATTTTTCTGGTGGTACTTTTTCGATAATCTTCGGAAGAAAGAGTGATATTTCTTTGTCGCGCTTTAATTGTTCAAAAAAAACATCAGGCGCGGTATTTGCTAAAAATTGCATCATTACCATTCTATGAAAAGTAGTATTTTTAGGTAAAATAGCTTCGGTTCTTCGGATTAAATGATTATTGATTTCAGCATCAAGGCATGGTGGGCTATCAACGTCAAACATAAACGGCACCGCATAGTTTATCCCAAGGAGAACTAAATCGGATTCATCCTGTATTTTACTATATTTTTGCAGTAGAATATTTATCATAAGCTGATTTTGAATATCTCCTTTGTGCTTTGCGCTGGCCATTTGGGTTACTATTTTTTCCAGCAAAAATTCTTCTTTTCCTTTTGTTTGAGTCAATAGATTCGGTATTATTTGATGGTAGCTACTGAAAGGTAAGTGCAATTCTGGTGTAAAGATACTTTTTACAAAACGTTCCATTACCTTCTTATCTTCATAATTGTCGTTTATGAATTTTAAAGAACGCTTTGTAATTTCTTCCTGCGGCAATTCCTCTTTAGAATGTTTTTGTATACTTTTTACGACGTCAGTATTAACATAAGTAATCAAAAAGTGATCCAAAATGTTTTTTGCTAAAGTTTGGGCGTCAGGCTGAGTAAATATAAAATTTACTAGCTCGTCAGCCAACTGCTGAGAAAGTTCTGCGTAGGACAAAAATGAAGAGATAACCATTCGGCGAAAAAAAATAGGCAAAGTAGGCAATGTTTTAAGTATATTATCCATGCGTGAAGATCTTTGTTCTGCAAAGCCTCCGAAATTTATAGTAATGTAATTTTTTAATATGCCTTTAAAAGCGACATTGTCAGGATGCGTTTCCGATAATACCTTTTGTCTTTGAGAAAAGTCTGTGACAAATAATGTGAATTTCTGTAAATTTGTTGGTCGAAAATTTGTTGATCGAGTAGATACTTTTGGACGGGTGTCAAATATACCTTGTGAATGCAGTACATTTAGTAGAGAATAGGTCTGAATATCCGCCCTTGGAGCTAATAAAGGAGGATGGACCTGAATAGTCGCGTTTGGGGCCAACAAAAAAGGATTAAGCTTAATAGTAGCCTTTTGAGCTAATAAAAGATGATCGAAGTAGGTGCTAGGGGAAAATTTTTGAGAAAACTCAAGACGTTCTTTTTTCCGCTGGAGATTACAGATATCTTTTATGTGGGTATGTTTTTCATTTGTAAACACTCCAAACGAATACATCATATCGCCGGTGCTTTTTTGGTATACACAAAATTTTATGTTATCGGAAAAAAACTCATTGTCTTTTTGGCGCAGGTTGGGGTCGCCAATGCATTTTATGACGGTATTTGGATCGCATAATTCATTTAAAAGACTCAAAAATGCAGGTATCATATCGGTAGCGGAAGGTGTTGTTGACAATTTTTCTTTTCCCGTCAAGACACGTAACACGTTTAGCAAATTTATAATTCCCGTTTTTAGTTCAAAAGCCTTACTATTCTCGTATTGTATGCCTGGT
>JAISYW010000108.1 GCA_031269645.1 Holosporaceae bacterium | reverse complement strand
TAGTGAAATATTATGACATTTTTTTCAAAACTTAAGTTTGCTCTTTGCAAAACCTCCGAAAAGATTTCTGCTTCAATTGCCGGAAAAAAGACTAATAAAAATTTTGTTAGAGAAATCGAAGAGGCTTTAATTTTAGCGGACGTCGGCGTTGAAATGGCCGCCCAATTGGCTTCCAAAATTTCCCAAAAAAAGTTTTCTAAAGAAGCGTCCAAGTTAGAAATCAAACAATTTCTTGCTCAGGAGATCGCTAATTTATTAAAGCCATACGAATATGATTTTTTCGGAAAAGTTTTATCTCATAGTCTGTATATTATTCTTGTAATTGGAGTGAACGGAAATGGTAAAACAACGACTATTGCAAAAATTGCGAATGTTTTTAAAAATTTAGGGCACAATCCGCTGATGATCGCTGCAGACACATTCCGGGCCGCCGCCGCTGAGCAATTAAAATACTGGGCGGATAAAATTCAAGTCAGTTTCTGTTCTGCAGAAGAAAAATGTGATCCTGCTGGGCTTGTATATAATTCTATCGAAAAAGCTCGACAGAATAATAACAACATAGCGCTTATAGACACAGCCGGCCGTATGCAAAACCGCAACGATTTGCTGGCAGAACTTGAAAAAATCAAAAAAGTCATAAAAAAATTAGATAGCAGCGCTCCACATTCAACTATTTTGATTCTCGACGGTTTAACTGGACAAGCAGCTCATGCTCAAATAAAGGTATTTCTTGAAAAAATAGGCGTCGACGGTATTATTGTAACGAAACTCGACGGAACTGCCAAAGGAGGAGCAATTATTTCATTGACGCAAAAATATAAAATCCCAATTTTTGGACTTGGAGTCGGCGAAGCTATTGATGATCTGAAACCGTTTCTGGCAGAAGAATATGCAAAAGCCATTGTTGGAGTTTAACTATCGTCTAATTCGCAATTTTCGCGCTAATGGAAGCTTGAAGAAACTCGTCAATATCTCCGTCAAGAATTGCCGAGATATTTCCTTTTTCAAGCCCTGTACGTAAATCTTTTACCATTTGATATGGCTGCATGATGTAAGAACGAATCTGACGTCCCCAACCAATTTCGCTTTTGTCGATCGCATTGGATTGCTCCTCTCGTTTACGCAATTCTAGTTCATATAAGCGAGACTTTAACATCTCAAAGGCAATTGCTTTATTACGATGTTGAGATCTATCCGTTTGGCATTGAACGACTATACCACTAGAAATATGCGTAATGCGAATAGCGCTTTCTGTTTTGTTTACGTGTTGACCACCGGCCCCAGAAGCCCGATATGTATCAATTCTTAAATCGTTATCATTTATCTCTATATTAGCGGATTCATCCACTACCGGATAAACGTCAACAGATGCAAAACTTGTATGCCTGCGGGCATTTGAATCATATGGGGATATCCGAACTAGCCGATGAACTCCAGATTCACTTTTTAACCAACCATATGCTTTAATACCATTGATTCTAATAGTTGTAGATTTAATTCCAGCTTCTTCACCAACGTTTTCATCAATTAGATCTACCGAATATTTATGATTTTCAGCCCAGCGAAAATACATACGCAGCAACATTTGCGCCCAATCTTGTGCTTCGGTGCCACCTGCTCCAGCGTGAATTTCAAGATAGCAACTATTTTGATCGGCTTCCCCAGAAAAAAAACACTCTAGTTGATATATTTTTAGATAGCTTTCTAATTTTTTTATACCGTTTTCGATTTCTGATATAAAATGTTCGTCATTTTCCTCTTCCGCAAATTTAAGCATCGTTTTTAAATCTAAAAAGTCGTTTTCTGCCTTAAAAAATCTATTTCGTTCAGCTTCCAATTGAGATTTTTCTTGCATAACATCTTTGGCTTTTTGCTGGTCAAGCCACAAATCAGAAGATTCCGTCAACGCGGATAATTCGATCAATCGTTTTTGCAGAGATTGGAGGTCAAAGAAACCTCCTGAGGAGATCTAACAAACTTTCAATATTGTCAATCGTCCGTTTTATTCCTTCACGCATTCGATCCCTAACGCCCAGTTTTTTTGGGTTTTATGAATATAAGGCCAATAACTGCGACAAAAATAATAGTGGAATTCACGAAAAACGCGACTTCTGGACCATAATGTTTCCAAAGCTCGCCTGTCATAATATTAGAAATGCACATTCCAAGACTACATACCAAATTAAATACCCCAATAGAGGTTCCTTTTATTTGCGGAGGAGAGTAGTCTGATACTATCGCGTAAAATGTGCTCTGGGTTGCGCCGTAATGTATTCCATAAATCATAATACCAACAACTACTTGCCAAATCTCCGTAGCTAATGCTAACACGATACACGAAACTAGCATCATACAAAACCCAAAAGCCAAAAAAAATTTCCTTTCATATTCGTCAGACCAGCTTCCGACAATTCTTGAAGTCGGAGAGTTGAACAAATACATAAGCGCTAAGACGAGAGGAGCATATTTAACTTGCAACCCTAAATTTTGCACCCTGTAGACCAAAAATGATTCGCTGTAGCGAGCACACATGAAGAGAAAACAGATGAATATATAATACCAAAAATTTAACCCTAATTGCCGTAAATCAGCTCTTTTTATCGGAAAACCTTTGCGATCTTTTAGGCGCGTAATGTTATTCGGTTCCTGAATCCCAAAGTATATTAGTAAAACAGCTATTACAATTGGAAAAACAGCAAAAAAATACACCATTCTAATGGTGAAAACAGAACTACCAAACTGCCAAAGGATCAAAAACCCCATCACAGATCCAACCAACGATCCCAAAAACGCAAAACTTTGTCGAATGCCATAACTTTTCCCTTTTAATTCTTTAGGAGAACAATCGGCAATTAAAGCGTCGCGCGGAGTATCGCGCAATCCGTTTGTTACTCTTTCCAAAAGTTGAGCAGAAACATATACGCTTAAATTTTCACAAAGAGCAAACATTGGTTTTGCAAAGGCAGCACACAAATATCCAATCAAAATCAAAATTTTTCTTTTTCCAAGCCAATCGCTAAACACTCCAGACACCATTTTGACCAAATAAGAAAGCGATTCCGATAATCCTCTTATGTATCCCATCGCTGCCGGAGTACCGCCTAGAATATTTATAATAAATTCCGCAGAAAAAGCTGTAATAATCACGGAAGCGGCATTTGAGAAGAAACTTACTATACTAATAATCCAAATTACTTTCGGTAAAGTTTGGGAAGTATTTCTGGAACATATCCCACTTGGACCGTTTTGATTGTTCATCGGAAATCCATAATTTGATACGCCGTATTTCTAGCATATATTTCATTTTTTGAGAAGATTATTTTATATATTTTAACATCAGAGTTTTTTTGGAAATGATAGAAATCATGCAAAAAAAGAATGATATACAGAAGAATGAAAAGATTTTTCAGTCGTTACGGTTCTGCCAGGTAATATTATGGCTTTTTCCTTTCCCATATTTAATACTATTGCCTCGAAACCATTCACATAAGCTTTCTTGCTGAAAATTTTTGCATGCGGCAAGGATTAAATCATGACATCTATACTTGACACTTATGATCCGACAAAAAGTGTAAATAAATTTGTTTTGCCTTAAAATCTTTTTCTTTTTTCTCCAGAAACATTACTCCTGCTCCTGATGCTTCACGTAATGTATACATAATCGTTGGCAATATAGGAAGTTCATCTGCACAAAAATCATAAAGAAATCCAAGCACTGTTCCACACGCAGTAATTCCAGAAAGCATTCTGCAAATTGGAAGGCCATATCTCAGCAAAGTGCTTCTTTGAAGAGATCTAGATTCTCGATCTAAATTCTCGACCTCTAGAAGCAAATTTATATCTTTAGCAAATTCCGGATTTTGTAAAATAAACTTCTCTCTCAAATCTAGGTAACTCAGCGCTTTTTTATCCACTTTCTCATAAGAATCCCATCCTCTTTCTCCCGTCCTATCTAAGGGATGGTCTTCTGTCTCTAGTTTTTCGGAAGATTCTTGTTCAGAAGTAGACGGCGATCGAGAAAGATCTTCTACAGGCGGGATTGAAAGCTGCAACTCAGGAAGAATACGAGGAGTCGGCGGACGCGTACCACTTGGAATAGGTATTGGGAAGAAAACACCTGTACCGCCACCACCGCCATATGATGTGGCTGTAGGAAACATCCCCAATTGGCCGTCAACCCTATATGGAGGTATAACTGCAGAGTATAGAGGAGGAGGGGGAACAGGAGGATATAGCGACTCATCGCTACAGGGAAAAGATAAATGTGGTGATGACGAAACGTCTTTACGCGGATCTTTTTTTGCGCCCAATCTTCCACGAGACACAGATCTACGACACGATTGTGACGACTGTATGAGTGCAGAAAATGGAGGAATTTCTGTCGTAGGAAAAACATCTAGCGTACCGCGTGGAGAACTACTTGCAAGATTGGCTGAGCCGTCCAAAAGTAGAGATGCGCCTTTCTTTTTTTTGTGCTTTGTTCGTTGTTTTTTTTGCGAATACAGAGATTCAGTTGTTTCTTGTCCACTTTGTTCGTCTATAGTTTCTCCAGAAGGAGATGTCGATTTTCGTACGGAAGGAGGTTT
>JAISYW010000038.1 GCA_031269645.1 Holosporaceae bacterium | reverse complement strand
TTTAATTCCGCACTATAACGACTTCCCATATTTTCTCCTCTCTTTCCTTCAACTTCCATTCTACGCTATTATACCTTCTTTGTACTCTTCCTTTGGTCTAATCTTTGGGGTGCACCATAATAGAAGTCGAATTCACAATTTTTTTACGGCATTGGTAGGAGCTAGTAGTTTTTGTGCAGTACTATCAGGAGTCGATACTTTTTCCTGTATCACGTCAATAAATGAATTTTTCATCGTTTAATAACGATGCGTAGCGGAACTCCTTGCAGATTAAAGGATTTTCCCAAACGATTCGATAAATATCTTTCGTAACTTTTTGGAATATGCTCTGGGCGATTCGCAAAAATAGTAAACGTTGGAGGAGCGTTGTTTGTCTGAGATATATATTTTAGTTTAACAGGCAATCCTTTCGCTAGCGGAGGAGGATTTTGCACGATTGCCGTTTGAAGCCATTTATTTAGCGCGCTTGTAGAAATTCTACAATTCCATTTATCAAATAATTTCAAAGATACGTTAAAAATTCTCGCTAATCCTTTCCTCTCTTTTGCTGAAACCAAAAGACAAGATACGCCTAGTAATTGAGCAAACTCATTCGTTGCTCGTTTTTCTATTGATTTAAGTATTTCGTTGGGATTGTTTACTTTATCGCTTTTGTTAATGGCGAAAATTACAATTTTTCCTTCGTCAAACGCCTTGCGCGCAATTGTTATATCTTGTTTTTCGAATGGATTTTGCGCGTCCATTACCGTTACGATTACGTGCGCCTGTTTTATATATCGCCAGGCGTCCATAACAGCAAATTCCTCAACTTTTTCCTTGATTTTAGATCTGCGACGTTGACCGGCAGTATCTATTAACAGAATTGGACGTTTTTTGAATTCCCAATTGATGAAAATAGAATCGCGCGTAATTCCGGCTTCTTCCCCGGTTACCAATCGATTTTTTCCAATAATCGCATTAATTAAAGTCGATTTTCCAACGTTAGGACATCCGACAATTGCAATTTTAACTTGATTTTTAGCATTTTTCGATTCTTGCAATACGTTTTCGAGATCATATTTCATGAGCTCTGACACAATTTCCTCTATTCCCAAATTGTGTTCGGCGGAAATAAAAAATCCATTCCCAAAACCTAAAATATCAAAATTACTTGATAAATATTTTCCCTCCGCCTTGTTTTTTATGAGAACTACATTGCGATTGCCTATTTTTTTAAAAGTCGTCCTAAGCCAACCGGCTATTTCTTTATCATATTCGGTAAGGCCGTCCACGACGTCTACCATAAAGAAAATGATATTCGACTCCTCAACTGCCGCAAACGACTGTTCATTAATAGAAATTGCGAGAGAATTTTGGGTGAATGGATCGATGCCCGGCGTGTCTATTAAATCAAATTTCAAACCGCAAAAATCGGTTTGCACTATTTTTCTGTCGCGCGTAGTACCGGGAATACCGCAAGTAATAGCCAACTTTTTCCCGATAAGTCTGTTAAATAAAGTAGATTTACCAACATTTGGTCTTCCGACAAGAGCTACCTTCATCGATACGCGACAATGCGTCCGCAATCGAGGAGAATATACATTACACCATCGGCAACAACAGGATTTACAGAAATTCCATCGTCGCCGTCATTTATATCAATCGTTTTTTTAATTTTTCCATCATATACAGAAACGAATGTCATATATCCTTTGGGAGAAAGCATCGCTAAATAATCGTCAATCAAAAGCATGCCGTACCAATCGGAAATATGATCTTCGTCCAGCGTCAACTTTTTCGACCAACGTCTTTTTCCGTTTTCTTTGTTTAAACAAGCAACTTCGGATTTCGAATTAAACACAAAGATACTATTTCCGCTAACGACGGGCGTTTGCACGCTACCAAAATCATTTCTCCACAAAACCTTACCGGTTTTGGCGTCAAAGGCCACCGTTTGACCACTGGCGGCGACAACATAAACAACTCCGTCTTTTACTATAGGACAGGCCCTTGGATGAGAAAAAGCGTGAGACGCGTTGGTGAGAGAAAATTTAGACATTACGGAGCTCCAAATAGTGGCCCCATTTTCTATCAAAAGCGCGTAAACCTCTCCAGAAGGGTAAGCCAAATAAATCACACCGTTATCTACCGCTGCTCCAGAACTCCCAATATATGTAGAATCGGCAATCATTCCAGAATGAGACCACAATATTTTTCCGCAGCCAATATCTATTGCTTGCAAGCTGCTGTTGCTACACATTAAAAAAGCTTTTTTATTGAAAATAGTTATTCCGTCACCTTTACATGGAGCCGGTAGTTTAATTCTCCATATTATCTTACCTGTTTGAGAATCAAGTAAAAAACACTCGGAAAAACTAGATGTTACAATAACGCGGCCATTATCATAGGCTATGGCTCCGCCAATTTGCCCATCTTTTCCAACAACTGTCGTACTAGTTCTCCACAACCTTTCGCCGTTTTTCCGATTAAAAGCGTAGACCACCCCGGCAGCGTCAATGCAAAAAACTTTTCCCTCGGCAATTACGGGCGACGCAGTAGTTTTGAGAGATCCGGTAACTTCGAAATCTATTTTCGAGCTCCATTTTTCTAGCGGAGAAGTGGAAAATCTCATCGGAGAGTAATAATGGGAAGCGTTTAAAAACGGTTGGCAATATTCACGATTCTTCACCGACGAATCTATAATGACTTTAGAAGTATCTAACCCATTAATAATATCTTCATTGGCTTCCGCAACAACAAGTTCTTCCCTAACGCCTTTAATACGTTCCTTCGAAGAACAGCTTACTAAAAATAATAATGCAAAAAACGAAACAAAAAAACGATTCATAACGACTTCTCCGCAATATTCTCGATATAATTCAACAAAACAGAGATCCTGCGCTTAAGAGAATCCGGCGCTTCTTTGCTTTTTTTAATTTTTTTTAAAATTTCCAAAGATTTATCATGAGCTCCATTGTTCAGATGTATCATGCCAACGAGTTCCATGGCTGTAAAACGAAACGGTCGGCCGTCTGCCATTAAAGGCTCGAGCAACGCAATTAATTCACTCGAAGATTTTGGACGATACGAGACGTAAATTATTAATGCAAGATCTTTCCAAATGATATCAACGCCTTGTTTTTGAGAAAGGCTAAGCAAATCGTTTAAATTTTTCTCAACTTCCTCATTGACAGATAATTTTCTTCCTGACTTCATGAGCATAAGAATGGGTTTTAATTCTACTGGAGCATCGCTTAGCAAACCGGCACTGATAATTTCGTTTTTGGAAGCCGGCGAACGAAGCGCATTAACAAGCGCCGTTGTTATTTCCTCCATATGTTTATTTTTGCGCGAATACCATGATGAATACGCAATAATTCCTACGACAATTATGGCGACAACCGCAAAAATTCTATTTTTATGTTTACTAAAAAACGCTAACAACTGGTCGTTTTT
>JAISYW010000037.1 GCA_031269645.1 Holosporaceae bacterium | reverse complement strand
AGCAAGTGGCTGTTAACCACTGGGTCGGCGGTTCGAGCCCGTCCCGAGGAGCCATCGGCGTTCGTCGTTCTAAATTGAAATAGATTTTTTGTGATTTTCTTTTGTTTGCGTCGTAAAGGTTGCGATATCCATTTCATATCAAATATCTCAATTTGAAACTGAGAAAAATATCTAATCATGTCTGTACAGTCGCATTTAGTGTTCGTTTATAAAACAATTAATTACTCATGATAGTCATTTGGTAATAATTTATTTGTTTTTATACGGCATAATAATGATATTACGAGAGGCATAATGAAAAGATTATGTTTATTTTTTATCATATTTTCTTTGATAAACGATGAGTTATCGTCGAATCCTATAGAAACGCCAGAATTGGACGAAAGAAATAAATTTGTGATACAAGCGCCACCCGAATGGGCGTATCGTACTTTTCAAGGAGAAAATGGGCTGATAGGAGTTTTGTGGCCGTTTAGAACAAGTTTTAATTTATCCGATACGGTTATTTTTGTATTTTTACAGAATACTGATTCCCAATTACCCAATAACCCGGAAAACATAAATCTTTTTACAGAGAAATGCCCAAAAGCAAATTTTAAATTTGCAAAATCAAAAGACTTGAATGATCCGACCAAATCTATAGAAGAAACATACTTTTCTGGACGTTGCGGACGCACGATGGTGTTATTTGAAGAGAGGGTAAGACCTTACAATGTAATAATCTCATTGATATCGTCCAAATATATTTCCAAACAACAGCTGGCAGACGTAAAAGAAATTGTTTCCTCTTATAAAGCCGAAATCGAAAAATATATTAAAAACAATGAAACGGAGGAATCATCCGAAAAACCTCCAGAAGAGCAAAACGATACGTAACAATCACAAACAAAAACAGACAGCCGCTATTCAAAATTACGCGAACAGATGAAATAAAGATTTCACCTTCTTTTGGCGGCGATAGTGGCCAAAAGCCTCAATACGTATAAAAATAAATTGATGAAATCAAGGTATAGAATCAATGCTCCAAAAATTGCCTTTTTTTTACCGGATTCTTGAGTGTCAGAACCGAAATAATAGCTCTTTATGAATTGCGTATCATAGGCTATTAACCCAGTAAATATAACCACCCCGGCAGCGGATATCAGCATTTCTCCAGAGGAGCTCCTCGTAAACAAATTAACTATGCCGGCAATAATCAATCCAACCAGCCCCATAAACAAAAATGCGCCCCAGCTAGTTAGATCTTTCTCCGTCACATACCCATAAATTACCATGGACAAAAACATCGACGACGTCACGAAAAATGCATATACCACAACGAAGCTCGGAAAAACAGCGAAAATAGACGATAACGATAACCCAAAACACACAGCAAAAGTTACAAATAACGCTTTTGCTTTGGTAACTGAAATGGTAGCTATTCTGGCGGAGAAATATAGCGAAATTCCAAATGGAATAAGAACGACGCACAACGCAGGTACACCAGAAGAAAAAAACAACGAAAGCAAATTTGTAGAAGTTCCTACAAAATAAGCAATGACAGCCGTTAACATAAGACCAAAAGACATGTATGCGAACACGTTCAACATGTATTTACGCAAATCGACGTCAATCGCGCTTGTGGCTTCCTTATAAAACGAAGCGGCATTGTTTTTCATAAAAAAATCCCCATAAACTGCTGAAAATATTTTAACATTTATTGTAAAACACGTCAAGTCCTACGAAGTTCTAGAGGTTGTTTTATGCCGAATTCTATGTGTAAAATGATGTCTTGATTTGCAAGAAATCACAAAAAAAATGTACGAATGACTCTAATGAGATGTAATACTGAATGTTGCCACGACGTTGATATTTATTCGATGGCTGAATTTAGTTGTATGTTCAACGCTGTCTTCAGTTTTTTTGTATTTTGGCTTATTTAATGCAAAATCGGCTTCCAAAGAAGCTCCCCATTGTCTATTAAACTTTCTCCATATTCCTAGCCCTAAGGACGGAATATAAGCGTTAACACCAACATTACATACGTTAGCTCCATCTCGCTTATAAGAATAAGTTCCGCTTATTTTTGCTACTGAGATTGTTGCAAAAATAACGGATTGAAAACCTGGAAATAGATATCCACATTTTAACGCAATATTCGGAGAAAATACGTCCGTTTCAAGATGGCTTGTTCTCTCACCAGGATACACAGCGCCTCTTTGGTTTTCATATTCCTGGTTACAAACATTCCAATTACCATCTTTTTTACTTTTTTTGAGTACGTCGGCTACAATATTAATTGCGACTAAAAGTCCTTTCTTAAAAGACTTGGAATACCCGACTCCTACTCGTGCGCCAAATGCGTCCATTTTATTTTGCGTAAGGTTCTTGCTATTGCCGACGGAAGCGATAAAATTTTGAAAAGCAAAATTAAAACCAAATAAAGCTTGCATTCCATCAAAAGACACGGCATTTTCTTGAGCTGATCTGCTAATATCAGCAAAAAGTTTTGGTTTCGTTTCGGTGTTATTTGAAGCATCGTCATCTCCGAAAACATATGGGAATATAAATAAACAAATACAACAAAAAATTTTCATGTTGGCCTCGAAATAACCCAATACAAACCAGAATACTTTATTTTTAATTAAAAAACAATTAAAAATACAATTATATAATCAACAGTTTTTAAACTATTCGACAATTATGCCAATAGCCCTTTAAGTTCATACAATATATCAAGAGCATTCTTGGGAGATACGTTATTTAAGTCTATTGCCAGAAGTTTTTCCCTAATTTTTGAGTCCATTGCGTAATTGAATTCAATTTGATCAAAAATTTCATTTGTAAAGTCCGGAAGTGAATTTTTATCGATAACGTCTTGAGATTCAAACTTTTTCAAAAGCTCTGTAGCACGTTTTATAACAGTTCTTGGCACTCCCGCAATGCTCGCGACGTGAATTCCATACGACTTATCGGCAACGCCATCGACAATTTTATGATAAAAAATCACATCTTCATTCCATTCTTGTACTTTCAAAGTTTTGCATTTTATATTTTTCAAAAAATTCTGCAAAGATGTAAGTTCTCTATAATGAGTAGCAAAGAGAACTCTACATTTGTTTATTTTATAAAGATTTTCTATAACCGCCCATGCGATCGAAAGTCCATCATAGGTAGAAGTTCCGCGTCCAACTTCGTCCAAAATCACAAATGATTTTTCTGTCGCTTGATTTAGTATTGTGGCCGTTTCTATCATTTCCACCATAAACGTAGAACGACCTCTTGCAATATCGTCGGAAGCTCCTATCCTGGAAAATAATCTATCGACAATGCCTATAGTCGCATTTGTTGCCGGAACATAGCAGCCTATTTGTGCTAGAACAACAATTAAAGCATTCTGCCGCAAATAGGTACTTTTCCCAGCCATATTAGGACCGGTAAGTAAACAAATTCGATTGGAGAAACTTAAATTACAATCATTACAAGTAAATTCGATTTCGTGGTTTTCCAAAACCGGATGTCTACCATTTTCTATTTCAAGAATAGGATCAAAAGAAATACTAGGACGAACGAAATTACGTTCGCTCGCAATATGAGCGAAATTTGTATAAATATCTAGGACTGATAGTAACTTGATTGCATAAGAAATATCTCCATAATGTTTCATTATTTCAGCAACTATCTGTTCGTACAACTTTTGCTCCAGTTGACTCCATTCTTCGAAGGCTTCTATAAACTTAGATTGCAAAGAAATTAATTCTTCTGTCGTATATCTAATGTTATTTACCAGTGTTTGACGATGTATGAACTGATTTGTTATTTTATTTTTCTGCGAAAGCGAAACTTCAATATACCATCCTAAAATAGCGTTATTTTTTATTCTTAAAGTGTTAATTCCAGTCTCGGAAACGTACTTTGCTTGTAGATCAGAAATTAAATCTTCGCTATGATCTCTAGTGTACTTCAATCGGTCCAATTCTTCGGAATATCCGGTTGCGATTAATCCGCTGTTCTTTGCGCTGATTGGTAATTTTTCCACAAGCGCTGATTCTAGTAATTTTAAAAGCACGGAAAAATCTTTAAGATTTTGAAGGCAGTATCCTCCTTCGTTAGGGACGGCTATGCCGTTAAAAATGGACTTTACTGCGATAATAATACGCAACGATTCGCGAATATCGCCAATATCTCTCGGTGAAAATTTGTTAAATCTTATTCTATTAAGAGCCCTTTCAAAATCAGAGCAATTGGCAAGCGTTTCCCGTAGCAATTTCCTTAGTTTTTCGTTTTTTATGAAAAATTCAACGCAATCCAAACGTTTTTCCAACAAATTTTTATCTACAATTGGAGCTGCAAGACGAGCCGCTAGCGCTCTTGCTCCAAATGAAGTCATTGTTTGATCAATTGATCCCAACAAACTATATTCGTATTCCCCACGACAAGAGGTTGTTATTTCTAAACTTTTACTAGTTGCTGGATCGATTACGAGATAATTGCTTAAGGATACTTTTTTTGGAATTGGTAAGTCTGAAAAATTTTCTCGCTGAGTAATTAATAAATACTCTAAAACTGCGCCGCAAGATGCCAATTCATTGCTTAAAGTTATTCCGAAACTGTCTAAAGTATTAACTTTAAAATACCGCTCTAATCTTTCTTTTTCGATAGTTGGATTGAATTTTGAATCCGGTAAAAATGTAACCGTAGCGTCGCTGATAGAGGAAATATATTTGGCAAATTCCGTACCTTCGTAACTTAGAGGAACTAGTATTTCTTTGGGTTTGTATAATTCGACTATAGATGGAAGCTCGTTTCCCACAATACTGTTTACAAAAAAGTCCCCGGTGGAGATATCTATAGTCGCAAAGCTTGTGGTTTTAATTTTTGATGTTTTTCTGCAAATATCGAATACTAGAGACATTAGGAAGTTATTTTTACCAGCGTTCAGCAAACTATCTTCAACTATTGTTCCGGCAGTTAAAATTCTTGTAACTTTTCTTTTTACGATAGCTTTATATCCTCGCTTTTTGGCCTCCTGAGGATCTTCTATTTGATCGCAAACGGCTACTTTCTGCCCATATTTCACTAATCGCCCGATGTAGTTATCAAGCGCGGCGACAGGGATTCCGCACATTGGAATGTCATCGTTCAGATGCTTTCCACGATGAGTTAGCGCAATATTTAAAATTGATGAAGCAACTTTTGCGTCATCAAAAAACATCTCGTAAAAATCTCCCATGCGAAAAAGCAAAAGACAACCAGGATATTGAGCTTTTGTGGCTAAATACTGCGACATCATAGGCGTTGCATCTTTTATCGTACTGTAGAATAAACTATTTTCTTCCATTTTTCCGCTTACCCACTACGTTTACCAAATATAGCATATATATTTAAGACAACGTAAAATAGAGATCTTAATAATATTACGATGATTACCATTCAATCGTGACAGGTTATTTATTCTTTAACAAAGGGTCGATTAATTTTATAATAACCTTTGCGCGATTTACTTGGAGAAATAATGGAGTTTTGTAGCGCTTTATGGGGATTGCCGTTTTTGGGAATTATTCTTTCGGTTTCTCTCTTTCCACTGCTGTGCCATAATTTTTGGAATAAATACGCAGGTCGTGTTATTTTATTTTGGTCGTCGCTGTATTTGTTTTTTGTCGCTTATTTATTTGGTTTTTTTCAATTTTTTTTAGCTGTTTTTGAACCTATAGTTACCGACTACATTCCTTTTATCATCTTAATTTCTACATTGTATATCCTTTCAGGAGGTATTTTTATTGACTTTCCAAAGGGATACGGCCCATATTTTAACGTTATTTTCCTATTTTGCGGCAGTATAATAGCCGGATTTATTGGCACTACAGGAGCAACAACTCTGCTAATTCGGCCATTTTTGCGATCCAATTCCCAAAGAAAGTATAAAACGCATCTAACGGTATTTTTCATATTCTTAATAGCCAATATCGGTGGGGTAACAACTCCGCTCGGTGATCCGCCTTTATTCATAGGATTCCTAAAAGGAATAGATTTTTTTTGGTTTATTAAAAATTTATATCCATTTTTATTAAATACCGCTTTTATATTGTGCGCTTTGTTTTTTGCAATTGATTTTACTTTGTTTAAGTTTGAAACTACTCCTACTGAAACAATAAACGGATCAACTTTTGTCATTCGCGGCGTTAAGAATCTATTTCTTATGGCGCTAGTGTTGTTGATTGTCGTTTTCTGTAATTTTAAAAGCTGTATTTTGCTAAGCGGCCACGAATTTAGCGTTTCTTCCATTTTAAGAAATAGCTTACTTATCCTCATTTCTTTGATTTCATTAAAGACTACCCCGCCAGAAATTCGTCACGCGAATTGTTTCTCATTTGCTTCGGTAAAAGAAGTTGCCGAACTTTTCGCCGGAATTTTTATTACTGTTACTCCAATAATCCACATATTACGCCAAGGAATGAACGGCGCATTTAAATGTATATTCGAATGGATTGCTCCAAATGGAGAATTTATTGCTAAAAAATGCTTTTGGGCAAGCGGATTGTTATCTTCAGTACTAGATAATGCGCCAACATTTTTGATTTTTTTCCACTTAGCCGGCGGCGATGCAAGCATATTAATGACAAACAAATCGCATATTTTAACGGCATTTTCCATTTCAACTGTTTTTATGGGCGCGCTAACATATATTGGAAATGCGCCCAATTTAATGGCGAAATCAATATCGGATGACTATGGAGTCAAGGTTCCATCGTTTTTGGGATATCTAATTTGGTCGTTTTCAATTCTGCTACCTGTTTTCACAATCATTTCGTGGAGTTTATAAAAATATAATCCTGCAACGGTTTTGTTTTTTGTTTTTAAGATAGTTTCTTATGCATTTTTCTTTTGAAGTAGTATAGAATGATGACCGAAACGTCTGCATTTTCGCTTATTAACGGATAATTTAATTAACATCTTTTAGGTGCGCTTTATTTTTAATTCTTTCTTCAATTGCTCGTATTTTTTGTCGTATTATTCCTTCTGTTGTATGAATACCGGCTTTTTTAAAATCTGATAAAATGCGAGAAATGATTTTTCTATCGCTTGGTATCAAAAGATAATAAAAAATCGTGTTCCGAATATATTTTTCGAGGGTGAGGCCGCTGTAACCGAGTCTTCCTCCGGCCCATTTCGCAAGAATTTTATTTCTACGAGCGGTTTTAAAAAATTTATCTTGCAAAATATCGTTTAACCTTGATTCACATGAAGATTTGTTAAAAGAAAACATCGGCATATCTTACCTCTTTTCCATCTAATTCTTAGAATAGTATAATCTTCGCTGAAAACAATAGGTTCTTTTTGAGGCTAGCGTATACAATATTTCCAATTACAAATAGTGTGGAAGAAATTGAGAACAAGGCAGTTATGGGATACTGTATTATGATCCATACAGCCTATTTCTATTTTGCATTTTATTCCGAAATTGCCGGAAGATACGTTGAACCCAATAACGATCTCATTCAAAATTCTCCCACCATTTGCTAAAAATTTGTTTTTTCGATCGAAGATTTATTTTTTCGCCGATAACGGGAGTTAGCAGTTGGAATTTTTCTCCGTTGGTCAGCAGCGACAGCTCCATGAGCGGCTCTTTCCAACCGTGATTTGCTAGTACGAGCTTGCAGATATGAACCGGCAGCAGCATTTTTGCTCGCATATCCCGTGATGCTCTTATCACTTCGTTCGTAGACATGTGGATGTATTTCCAATCTTTGTCATGTTGACCGCTGTTCAAGATCACAAGATTAATTGGACCAAATTTGGCGCCAATATCGGCATAGTGGGAACCATATCCGCTGTCGCCGCCCTCATATATACTAAAATCGTCGATTTTTATTAAAAAAGACGCCCAGAGGCTTCTATTGCGGAATATTCCGCGTCCGGAAAAATGTTTGGTTGGTAGACAATAAAAAGAAAAACCAACTTCCGGAGAAATTTTTTCGTTCCAATCCATTTCGACGATTTGCCTACTGTCAAATCCCCAGTATTCCAAATGAGCTCCAACTCCGAGCCCACAGATGATTTTTTTGATTTTAGGTTTGAGCTTCAGTATAGTTTCATAGTCCAGATGATCCCAATGGTCGTGGGTAATTAGCAAATAATCAATCTCTGGCATGTCTTTCGCCTGATAAACATCTGTTCCTGCGAAAGCTCGTGGAAAAAACAAAATTGGCGACGATACTCGGCTAAAAATCGGATCAACCAAAATATTCTTACCATTAAGATGAATGAGATAGGACGAATGACCGAACCACACCAACTCATCCTCTTGAAGATCGAGATTTTTAAGATCTGTCAGTACGGTTGGTAATTTACTTTTTGGACGTCGATTGCCGGCGAAAATAAATCCTAAAATCGTTTTTATCGGATTAGCAGACATTATTGGCGTTTCGCTTTGGTTGCAAAATCTGCCGTTTTTGAAATTTGGAGATTTCTTAATTCTCGCCAAACGTTCTCCTTTTGGTAATTCACCGAACATCGGAAGTTGTAGATACAAAACTGCAAAAATCCCGATTACCGACAGTAAGTCAAGCGTTATCGATACAATTCCTATTATTTTTCTTAAAATTCTCGAATGCATTGTATTACCTTACGTAATTGCGTAACCATTCTACGCCAAATATTCGGTTTGGAATCGAGAAGCATTGTCTTGGCAACGTATACATCGATTTTTTTTCATAAATTAACCTTCCTATTTCGTAAATGCTGAAATATTATGCACCCACAACAATGGATTGAAAAGAAAATAATGATGACAAAAAGATGCGCCTGGGCTAATTCAGACGAACTGCTCAAAAAATACCACGACGAGGAGTGGGGGAGACCTCTTCACGATGATCAAAAACTGTTGGAAATATTGATTTTAGAAGGCAAATCATGTGGTTTGAGCTGGAAGTTGATACTTAAAAAGCGAGAGTATATGAGAAAAGTCTTCGATAATTTTAATCCTGAAATTTTAGTTACCTACGACGACGCAAAAATTAACGCGCTGCTGAATGATTCCGGAATTATAAGAAGTCGTCTAAAAATATCTGCTGTTATTGAAAATGCAAAAGCATATTTAAAGATAAAAAAGCGCGGATCTTTCAACGATTTTTTATGGGAATACGTTGATTATAACCCAATAATAAATGAGGCTTCCAAAATAATAACCAGAAGCAATATATCAGACAAACTCAGTAATGACCTTAAAAAGCTCGGATTTAAATTCGTCGGCTCGACTATAATCTACTCTTTCATGCAGGCAATCGGCATGATGAACGATCATGAAACGGCTTGTTTTTGTAGGCGGTCTGACGTGTTTGCTTAAATAGGCGGCAATTATGGCTTAAAACTTTTTTAACATCAGAAAATGAGGATTCCAGAATGGTTTTCGCAACAGGTCTTTATAAAAGCATTAACTTCATACAATTCATCATGAATTTTTGGAAAAATAATCATAATCTCTTTAAATTAAATCAATCTCTCATGAAATAGGAGAAAACAGATAACTAGATTGTGTGAACTCATTGAAAACGCGTTAATTTTTATAATGTTATAATCTTAATTGGACTATCTCGAATTTATATGCTAATACTTCTTAAAATTTTATGGTTTACTCGGATATGTGGTATTCGCGGTCGTGGCGGAATTGGTAGACGCGTAGCGTTGAGGTCGCTATGAAGCTATTCGTGGAAGTTCAAGTCTTCTCGACCGCACCATAATTTGGCCTTTAATTAGAAAAGAGAAGCTCATGGGTGTATTAGTTGTTATTCCCGCTCGTCTTGGTTCCAAAAGACTGCCTCGAAAGATGCTTGCCGATATAGGTGGAAAGCCATTGATAGTAAGAACATACGAAAGCGTGTTGCACGCCGGTGTTGGAGACGTCATCGTTGCATGCGATGGAGAAGAAATAGCAAGCGCTATAGAAAAGGCCGGAGGCGTTGCCGTTATTACGGACCCGACTTTGCCAAGCGGAACTGATAGAGTATTTTATGGTTGGGATTCCTGGGATGTATCTGATAGATATAATTTCATCGTAAACGTACAAGGCGATATGCCATTTATTGATGCAGAATTTGTTTTTACGGCTACGCAGGAAATTATAAAAGATTCTGACTATGATATGATCACCGTGGCGGCTCCTATAAAGGATGATTCTTATTTATTGGATAGCGTGGTAAAACCGGTCATTTCATTTAAAGAAGAAAATAGAGGAACAGCGCTTTACTTTAGTAGAATGCCGGTGCCATATGGAGGGCCGTATTTCCATCATGTAGGAATATATGGTTTTTCCGCAAAATCGCTACAACGATACATGGCTTTATCGGTAAGTAAGCTGGAAAAGAGTGAAAAATTAGAACAATTGCGGATGTTAGATAACTGTATGTCGGTTGGAATTACTGTGGTAGATAAAGAGCCCCCGATTAGCGTCGATACGGAAGATGATTTAAAAAAGGTTCTCGATTATTATGCTAGAGAAAAAGTAAGGGCGTATTAATTTGGTAATTATATTATTGAGTGTATGATGTCTTTTGCATAATAATAATGTCTGCGATCTGGAAAGTGTAAATTATGTCGCCAAAAGTTTCTGTTATTATTCCGATTTATAATGCGGAAAAATTTTTGGCTCGCTGTTTGGATAGCGTCGTCAATCAAAGTTTGAGCGATTTGGAAATAATTTGCGTAAATGACGGATCAACAGATCATTCTTTAAGTATATTAGAAAAATACTCGACTCTAGATAAAAGAATTACTATCGTTAATCAAGATAATCGCGGTCAAGGAGCCGCCCGAAACTCTGGTATGAATATAGTCAAGGGCGAATATATTGGTTTTGTCGATAGCGATGACTGGATAGACATAAATTATTTCGAAAAACTTTACAATGCCGCCAAAAAATACAGCGCCAGTATAGCTTGTTGTGGCATCATAAGAAAATATCCATTTTTTAGGGTAAGAAAAAAATTAGATATCAAAAAAGAAGAAATTTATTCGCTAACACAAGATAAATACGCCATAACAGAAACCCCTCGCAAGTGTTATGTGTATAATAAAATATATAAAAGAAAAGACATTGAAAAACATAAAATACGTTTTCCGGAAGGAGTATATTTCGAAGACGTCTTCTTTACAATTCGAGCGCTATACTATTTGGGTCCATTAGTTACCGTTTCCGATACGGTTTACTATTATTGGGTGAATTATGAATCAACTACCAGGCAAATGCATGATAAAAAACAAAAAGACCTAATAACCGCTCGGACGGATTTTATAGAATTTTCTAGATCTCATCATATTAATTGTGATGAAAAGTACTATATAAGAAGTAAAATATTCTACAAATTATTTGGTATTCCGATTATAAAAGTATACGAGTGGGAAACTATAAAGAAGTATTATTTGTTTTCCCTAATACCAGTGTTTGAAAAAAGAATATCGCTTTAGCTGGTCGTCATATACTCTATAAATACTGCTTATAGTCTCGCTCTATTAATTCTTTAAGATATTTGGCCTTTTTATACTGGAGAGTTTCAGTTTTTTTATCCAATTTATTTAGACTATTTACTAATAGTTCGTGCGCGTTTTTGTAGTTATGCAAAAAAATCTGCTCTTGAGCAAGCATGAAAAAGGATAATCCTTCTTTGCCTTTTTTGCCATAGGCCTTCGCCAACAACCTGAAGATATCGCTATTGAGATGATCCATATATTTAGCGGATTCGAGAATTGATATTGCTTTATCTATTTTTTTGTTTGCTTCTATCAAAACATTCGCGTAGTCAATTTTTATTAAAATATTAACGTTATTGCCAAGAATCTGTTCGTATATTTTAATTGATTCATCTAGTAGTCCAGATTCATAAAAAGTTTGAGCCAAAGTTTCCTTATAGTACAAATCATTAGGGGATTTTTTTAGCAAATCTTGTAATAAAGCAATGGCTTTTTTAGTTTGGCCGGTGCGATGAAAGTAAATTGCTCTCGAATAATTATCGCCTGGAATTTGTGTAGATAAATCCGGTTTTCTCAAATAAGCTTTCAGTTTTATTATTAAACGTTTATACTTTTTCAATGTGTTTTCTTTGGCCACGTATCGCTTATTTTTTGCATATTTTTGAAGAGCGGAAATCCTATCATTTGTTTTTGGATGAGTCATAATATAAACAGGTAAATTTGCGTCACCATTGAGAATTTCCATTTGTTGAAAAGTATAAAACGATTCGATTAAAACATCTGCGCTATAGCCCAACTTTTCCAGATATGATACGGCCAAAGCGTCAGCTGCTAACTCCTCTCCTCTAGAAAATTTTAGGTAAAATCTTTCATCAGTCATCGCGTATCCCAACAAAAGAGCAATCATGTCCTGCGAACCGGTGAGCGCGGCGCCCAAAATACCCGCAAGCATGACCACCATAAAGCTATTGGCGCGTTGCTGTAGAAGACCGATATGTCGATTAATATGACCGGCTGCAATATGTCCAGTTTCGTGACATAAAATACCGATAAGAGGCAACGGATTTTCAAAATGTAAAAGCAATTCGGAAGTAACGAAAATATATCCGTTTCCGATAGTAAATGCGTTGATAATATTTGAATTTATAACAAAAATTTTGGCAGATTCTTGGCGAAGGCCGGCCACCGAAAAGATAGGCTTGACTATTTCAGCGAGAGTTTCTTCAATTTCCGCGTCTCGTATAATTTGCAAATTCGCATAAACATTTATAGATACACAGAATAA
This sequence comes from Holosporaceae bacterium, assembly GCA_031269645.1. GTDB lineage: Bacteria > Pseudomonadota > Alphaproteobacteria > UBA3830 > UBA3830 > JAIRZM01. The sequence continues at coordinate 809 of JAISYW010000037.1, read as the reverse complement.
AATAGATATTACAAAAATACGCGCTGTTCTCATGAAATTAATGATATTCGTTAGTTTGTTTTATGATGTTAATTTGTTCAAGAATATGATTTGCCGCAGTAGTTATGTCTCTATTTTCAACACAAAAGTCAAATATATTGGAATGACTCATGTCTTCCATAGCCATGCTCAGTCTGTGATTAATTATTTCTCGAGAGTCCGTTCCGCGAGATCTTATACGAAGTTCCAAATCTTGTATTGACGGAGGGTTAATAAAAAATCCATAAACGTTTTGGCCGATAGTTTTTTTTACTTTTGCAAATCCTTCCCAATTGACCGACAGAAGCGCATTTTCGCAATTATTTACCTTGTCCATAATTAAAGACAGCATAACCCCGTAATAGTTGCCATAAACTTCTGAAAATTCTATAAAATCTCCATTTCTTTCTCTAGTTAAAAATTCTTTTTTAGACATAAAATAATAATCTATTCCCTGTCGCTCGGTTTTTCGCATGGGACGGGTAGTACATGTAATGACTTGTTTTAATGAATTATCGAGTTTTAATATTTCGTTAATTATCGATGTTTTTCCAACGGCAGACGGACCAGAAATTACAAACAAATATCCATATCTCATGGTTGTTCCTTCTATTATCTTTATCCATTCTCATGACGCATGCAATTTATAACAATAATCATCCTTTAGAATGGTATGGTGCACCCCAAAGATTAGACCAAAGGAAGAGTACAAAGAAGGTATAATAGCGTAGAATGGAAGTTGAAGGAAAGAGAGGAGAAAATATGGGAAGTCGTTATAGTGCGGAATTAAA
>JAISYW010000030.1 GCA_031269645.1 Holosporaceae bacterium | reverse complement strand
ATGATGATATATTTAGTGGATGAGATTCACACAATAATGTCATTCGCTCAGTGGAATATAAAACGCTCTGTTTCGTAGCGTTTTAGTTTCTGGCAGTTTGTTATTCCAGACCAATAGACTATGATTAAAATAACGGGTATTTTGGCTATACCGCGCGTTCGTAGCTCATCTGGATAGAGCGTCTCCCTCCGGAGGAGAAGGTAGGAGGTTCGAATCCTCTCGAGCGCGCCACAAGAAAAGCCTCGATATCAAGATTAATTGCTATCTATGAGTACCTATTTAAATACTTAATTAAGATTCAGCTGGTTGCGGGAGGAGGATTTGAACCTCCGACCTTCAGGTTATGAGCCTGACGAGCTACCAAGCTGCTCTACCCCGCGAAATAATGCCGCCATACTATCACTTCGGCGAAACAATCGCAATATGTCTGGGGCTTCAAGATTTTCTACCGAATGTAAATCATGGTATTTGGAGAAAAAGCGAAAATGCAGAATTAGCAGAATAAAAAAAGTATATTGAAATTGCTGATCTTGGATAACGCGTTATGAGCGATGATCTATTGGTAAACATGGAGGAACGAGCAAAGTGTTATTTTCTTTAAGATCTTCCGTTTTGATTTTGTCATTTTCATGACCGCCGCATCCAATTAAAATCAATAACAACCATATCGAATAATATTTCATACTTTTGTCCTTTTTGTAACAAATCAACATTAAAATCCCAATTCCAATCACAATCGCACTGTCCGCTACGTTGAACGCTGGCCAATGAAATCCCGCCAAATGAAAGTCGAGAAAATCCACAACTCCGTCGTAAACAATTCTATCTATTGAATTCCCAATGGCTCCACCAATAACCATGCTTGTCGGCAGCCAAAGCGTTCGATTATTTCTAGCCCACAGACACAATGATACGACAATCGCCAATGATAACAATACCCAAATTAATTGTTGCGAAACTCCATTAAACAAACCAAACGTTACACCTCTATTTTTAACTGTCACGATATTTAGAAACGGTAAAACAAAGTAATTTTCTCCGGCAGATAAAGAAGAAACGACAATAAATTTAGAAATCTGATCGCTGAGTAAAATAAAAGCGGATAGACAGGCAATCAATCTTTTTGAGCCAAAACTATTTGGCATCTTTTGCATATGTTATCCTCATTTAGTGAAGTTACGACCTCCCAGCATCTTTCGCATTTTTTGCCGTTAGCGACGGAAACAACAATTCCGATTTCCTTTAAATCTTCGCTTACAAACGCATTACCAGGAATTCGATTGTTTTTTATGACAACATCGGACGTTATGGATACTTCTTTCCAAAATCGCTCGTCTTTAATTGGTATAATTTGTTCAGGATCAAAGATTTTAACACAAGCTTGCAAGCTGGATCCGATGATTTTATCTTTACGAGCTATTTCCAGAGCCGTTGTAATAGATTTTCTAATTACTTTAACTTCTTCAATTTTTTTGCACAGCACGGGATTATTCCATTTTTCGTCGGGAATCAGGAATTTCTCCAAATGCACGCTGGACGCGTCATTAAAATTTAACCACGCCTCTTCGGAAGTATAGACGATTATCGGAGCGAGCCATCTAACAATATGCTGAAATACAATATTTAACACACATCGATACGCTTTACGTTTTTGGTCGTTTTTATGATCGCAATACAAACAATCCTTTCTAATATCGAAAAAGAAAGAAGATAAGTCTCCAGAACAGAAAGTGTGCAGCGTAGTAAAATACTTATTGATATCGTAAAGCTCTATGGAAGACATTAATTCTGCATTTATCTTCCATAATCTATGAAGTGCACATTTCTCTAAATCAGGTAATTCGTTATATTCGACAAATTCGACAGAGGAATCATATCCAGATAATGCGCCAAGCATGTATCTCAGCGTATTACGCAATTTGCGATAGACGTCTTCGAACTGTTTCAGAATATTCATGCCTAGTTTTAGATCTTGAGTAAAATCGCTTAACGCAACCCATATTCTAAAGATATCCGCTCCGAGATTTTTAACTACATCGTCAAGCGTAACTACATTTCCAAGCGATTTCGACATTTTATTGCCTTGTTCGTCCACAATAAATCCGTGAGTCATAATAGCTTTAAATGGTGAATTCCCAAATGTTCCGCACGAATTTAGCAAAGAATGCTGAAACCATCCTCGATGCTGGTCCGATCCTTCCACATACAAATCTGCTTGCGCGTTCGGATCTGTATTTTTCACAACATAAGCATGGGTAGACGCGCTTTCAAACCATACGTCGACCGTGTCTAACACTTGCTCGTAATTTTCGGCATCGTATTTATCGCCCAGAAACAATTGCGGATTTTTAGAAAACCATGAATTTGTGCCTTCAGTCGCAATAATGTCTATAATACGATCAATTACTTCAGGATCTTGTAGCGGTTCGTCGGTTTTTTTATTAACAAACAGCGGAAGAGGCACTCCCCAAGCGCGCTGACGCGAAATGCACCAATCTTCTCTGTTTTCTATAAAAGCTTTTATGCGGTTATATCCTTGCTTAGGTATCCAAGTGGTTTTATCGATTTCCGCAAGAGCTTTTTGGCGCAATTTTGTATTGTCTAGACTGATAAACCACTGGGGAGTAGTTCTATAAATTGCCGGAGCTTTTGAACGCCAAGCATGCGGATAACTATGCGTTATTGAAGATTTAAAAAGTAAAGATCCCACGTCAGCAAGAGCATTTATTATCTCGTCTTCCACATCGAAAATATGCTTACCGGCAAACATTGGGACGTCATCGTAATAAAAACCAGCCTCGTCGACTGTGCGAGGCACGTCTATCCCAACCTTTTTACATATATAAAAATCATCAGTTCCGTGTCCCGGAGCCGTATGAACAAAACCTGTTCCGGCTTTTATGTCCACATGATCTCCATGGATCAATGGAACATTAAATTCATATCCGGACTTATAAAACGGATGGCGACAAATCACTCCCTCTAGTAATTCTCCGACAAATAATTGAATAATTTTAATTGATAGTTTTGTGACGCAAGAAAAAGTCTCCACGAGATCTTTGGCCATAATAATTTTTTTACCTAAAACTTCCAATAAACAATACATTCTGTCTTGTGAAAACGATATCGCTCTGTTGGCCGGAATAGTCCACGGAGTCGTAGTCCAGATCGCGCAATAGGCGCCTTCCAAAAAATGAGTAAATGATGATTTTATTTCGAAGGCGACGTATATGCTATTGGATTCTTTATCTATATATTCGATTTCAGCATCTGCGAGCGCTGTTTGTTCAACAACTGACCAAAAAACCGGTTTTTTCCCGCGATATAGCGTGTCATCAACTATAAACTTTCCAATTTGTTTTATAACAGCAACCTCAGCTTCGCGATTCATTGTCAGGTACGGATTTTTCCAATCCGCATTTATTCCAAGACGACGAAATCCGTCTCGCTGAACATCTATCCAATATTCCGCAAATTCTTTGCACATATCTCGAAATTCCACGACGGGAATATCATCTTTTTTTCGATTCTTATCGCGCAATTGTTCTTCAACTTTCCATTCAATTGGAAGGCCATGACAATCCCAGCCGGGAACAAACGGAGCATCAAAACCCTGCATTTGTTTCATACGTACAATAATGTCTTTAAGGACCTTATTCATTGCCGTTCCTGCATGAGGGGCTCCATTCGCAAATGGCGGCCCGTCATGTAAAACAAACTTTTTGCGTCCTTTAGAGATTGTTCTGGTTTTTTCGTAGATATCTATTTCATCCCAGTATTTTAGTATTTCCGGCTCTTTTGTCGCAAGATTGCCGCGCATTTGGAAGTCCGTTTTGGGAAGAAAAATAGTATCCTTGAAATTCATATGAACCCTCTAAAAACATTCTAAAAAATAGTAAGCGACAAAGGATACAAAGTCAACAAGAATGGGATTGAAATGGTTTGCTAATAGATAATGGAGAATTTTTATTTTGCAGTCCGTTTATTTTCTTGATTTTTGATATTCACCGAACTCTTTGCTTCTCGGTTATCAATGGCGGGAGTGACGGGACTCGAACCCGCGACCTTCGGCGTGACAAGCCGACGCTCTAACCAACTGAGCTACACCCCCCTGAAGTTGGGTTTCAGACTAAAGTAAAAGAGTTTCTCCTGTCAAGGATGGATTTGTTTTAAAAAATTGCTTTTTTTGATGAAAGAGTTTGATTTTTTTCGCATATTATATTATATTCGCGTAACTGTTGTTTTGTTCTTTGTTTTTCTGAGGAGCGCTATTTGGGGTCGTTAAGGATATCAAGAAAAGTGAGAGTTGTTTGCGGTTGCGCGATTTTGTTGGTTGGTTATTCTCCATTGTTGTTTGATTTCTTTAATAATAATTTTGGTGGTGAGTTAACCTATATTGACAGCGACGTAAATTTCCTCAAAAACGACGCTAATATCGATAATCTTTCTTTCGATCTAACATATCACAATTCTTTGGCTGACAGCAATATGCTTGGATATTTAATTCAAAACGCTCAGCTGAATGATAAATACAGTCCTCATTTGGAACGTTGTACGAAGGATGTTTCTCGCTCGTCTCGAATACAACTAAATGTTTGTGAGCATGCTGACACCCAAGTGAAAATTGTTGCTGCCGGTCCATTTTCTGGTGCCAGGGTTATCAAAAGTTCCATCCAGTCTAGTTTTTATGTTGATGCTCGCAAACTAGGGATTCCTGCCAAAGTTATTGATCGCGTCATAAATAATTTGTCCGCAAAGATTGATTTTCGTCGCTCGCTAAAGAAAGGCGATTTATTTGAGATTGTTTATAATCAAAAAAACGATGTGTTGTATTCCAGAATTACCGCGAAGCATTGTAACGTTGCTGCATATAGATTTTCTGATTCCAATTACTATTTTGAAAATGGAATGAAAATCCAGTCGGGAAGGAAAAATGCATTTGGGCAGCCATTGGAAAGAGGTTTGAGAGTTGCTTCTCCTTTTGGGTATCGCGTACATCCCATAAGCGGCAGATGGGGAAGACATACCGGCGTCGATTTTGTCGCCAATTATGGAACTCCCGTCTTTGCTATTTTCGATGGCGTGGTTACGAGAGCTTCTCGCTACTATGGTTATGGTCATTGTGTTGATATAAAACATCAATCGGGATATATGAGCCGATATGCTCATCTCAGCGGATATTCTGTTCATACAGGAATGCGCGTCAAAAAGGGACAGATAATAGGTCGCGTTGGAAGTAGCGGTTCAACAACGGGAAGTCATTTGCATTTGGAGTTGGCTAGAAATCATAAAATATTGAATCCAATGACTGTAAAAATGATGCCTACCGAATCCTCTGTCGTTCCAAACTTAAAAAAATTCAATACATACAAAAAGCAAATTGCCAGAGTTGTTTGTTCTTGTGTCTGATTCTTTGATGTAATGATTGGAGATTGTTGTGTCTCATGATTTTTTGTTTTACGCTAGCGCTGTTGCCGCTTGCGTTTCTTTAACTGGGGCTTTTTTCAATGCCAGGAGAAAGTGGTATAGTTTTGTAATTTGGGCTCTCGCCAATGTCTTTTGGGTGATTTATGATTTGTCTGTCGGCGCGTATTTTCAAGCAGCATTGTTTGGATGCTATTTGTCGATGAACGTGTATGGGCTCTATTGTTGGAAATTTAAAAAAATCGAATAGGTTGGCGTTTTTTGCTGGCAAGATATTTATTGAAAAAATAATAGAGAGTTTTTCCGAAGCTATTCTATGATGAATCTTCTGTCGTTTGGTTGTTGTAATCTCTTAATTGGTGGCAATGTTGGTGACTGTAACTGCTGTTGTTGGATCGACAATGGCGTCGGCGTTGCTGTCGTTGTTTGCTGAACTAAAGGAGCAGTTATTGGAGGAATATTTTTTTCCGTATTTGTCGGTAAATCTGAATCTTCATTAATAAAATCGTATAATGTTTCTTCTATTGCCTCTTTTGAGATGCTAATAAGTCTGGCCTCAGAGAAGTTGTGTTTTCTCAACCACTTAACCAGTTTTTTTGCGTTTTTTTCCTTTTTAAACGGACCGCAAAAAATGAAAGATTCGTTTTCATCGCCAACCTTGGACGTTTCCACGTGAGCTTTGTATCCCTTTCCGATTAATAATTGTTGCACCTGCAAAGCGATTTTATTTTTAAAATACCCAACAAATATTATTTTTTTTCCCTGCAAACTATTTGGATTAAGAGGTTTTCTGGAATTAATTTGTTCAATAGTTTTGTTGGGCGAACAATTGTCGTTTTCCGCATGACTAGCAGCTATTTCTCGCAATAGAGAATCGATATTGATTTGAGATTTATCCTCTAGATCTGTATTCTTTTCTTTTTGCTCTTCCGTTGCATCGGAAATCGCTGATGTTGCAGTTTCGGCCGCCGACGATAGTATGTTCATAATTTTTTCAGAAATTGTCGTTGATTTCGTATCTATTATGGCGTCAACATCGTTAGTTGTAATTTCTTTATCATCAGCTTTGTTTTCCGCTGGCTGAATTACTGGCGCCGTGGACATCGTCGAACCGGTAAAAAATCCGGCACAAAAAAACAATCCTCCTAGCGTTATAAGAACTACGATTCCTAATATGGCTACTATTTTATTCATAATTTTTTTATCCAATGACCATAGTAATTTATCGAAAAACAGCTATAGTACATAATATTATCATAGTTTATCACTGAAAAGTTTACGATTTGTAAATTTTGGCTTTATGGATGGATATGAGTGTATCTGCTGATTCGGTCATAATATTAGCTGCAGGAGACGGTTCGAGACTAAAGTCCTCTACGCCTAAAGTATTTCATAAAGTTGGCGGATTATCTCTATTGGATCATGTTATTCAAACCGCAAAAAGTATTAATCCATGCGAGATAATTGCTGTTTTAAAGCCTCAATATCGAGATATTGAACTAAAATTTAATGCGAACGTAAAAAAAGCGCATCAAGAAATCCCGAAAGGGACAGGCGACGCAGTAAAATGCGGGTTAAAATCATTGTCGAACAATAACCACGGGTGGGTCTATATTCTTTATGCGGATATTCCTCTGATATCTGCAACAACTTTAAAGATATTGGCCGAAACCGCAAGAAAATGTGAAAAAACAGCTGTCGTTGTGTTAGCGATGAATGACGAAGGGACAAATAATCTTGGGAAATTAGAGCCGGCTGATGAAATTGGTACAATAAAAGGCATTATAGAAGCTAAAAACACATTGAGCGCAGATAGCACTTTACCTCTTTGTAACGCCGGACTCTTAATAAAAAAGAGCGTTTTGAGAGAATTGATAGATAAAATAAAGCCAAATCCCGTTACGGGAGAATTTTACATAACTGATATAGTTAAAATAGCGCACAATGCCGGATACGTTTGCAGATATCATGAAGCTTGCGCTAAAGAGTTGTTCGGCGCGAATACTAGATTTGAATTATCAATTTTGGAAGAATCTTTTCAGGAGAAAATGCGTAATCGGCATATGAATAATGGAGTAACTTTAATCGCTCCTAATACTGTTTTTTTTTCTTATGATACAGAAATAGAAAACGACGTCGTCATTTATCCATATGTTGTGTTTTTGGAGCATGTTTTCATAAAAAGCGGGTCGCATATCGGTCCGTTTTGTTTAGTAGAAGGATCGAAAATATACAACGCGCAAATCGGTCCTTTTGCTCGCTTAAGACCTGGAAGTATAATACAAGACGGAGCTAAAATCGGGAATTTTGTCGAGATAAAAAATAGTATCGTTAACGAAAAATCTAAAATTAATCATTTAAGTTATGTTGGAGATTCAACGGTAGGAAAAAACACTAACATAGGAGCCGGAACAATTACTTGTAATTACGATGGATTTAACAAATACGAAACCTTTATCGGAGAAAATGTTTTTATCGGTTCAAATAGCGCTTTGGTCGCACCTTTAAAAATTTGCGACAACGCCATGGTCGGAGCCGGCAGCGTAATTACAAAAGATGTGGAAGATGGCGCGTTGGCCATAGCGCGAGGTACCCAAAAAAATATTAAAGGTTGGTCTAAAAATTTCAGAAAATCGAGAGTATGTAAATAAATGTGCGGTATTATTGGGATAGTCGGAAAAAGTAACGAGAACGTCGTAGATAGGATAATTAGAAGTTTAGAAAAATTGGAATATCGCGGGTATGATTCCGCCGGAATAGCCGTTATTTCCAATGGACAGATTTTAAGACAACGAGCAGTTGGTAAACTTTATAATCTAAAAGAAAAGCTAATAAACGAGCCGATTTGCGGAAACACAGGGATAGGTCATACCCGTTGGGCGACCCATGGTAAGCCAACTGAAAATAACGCTCATCCAATAATATCAAAGGATGTTGCCATTGTTCATAACGGGATTATAGAAAATTATAAAGAATTAAAATTCGATCTACAAAAAGACGGATATATTTTTGAAACAGCAACTGACACCGAAGTTGCAGCGCATTTTTTGCAAAGAGAAATAGACCAAGGCTTTTCTCCTTCAGAAGCTTTTGCAAAATTACTAAAAATTGTCGAAGGGACTTATGCTTTTGTGGCGCTATTTTCGATGTTTCCAAATACACTAATGGTCGCGCGGCATAGAAGTCCTCTAATTATTGGATTTGGCGATAATCTATGCGTTGGGTCTGATGCAAATTCTATATCCTCAATTTGTAACGAGATCGCTTATTTCGAAGATGGAGACTTTGCGGAAATTAGCAAAGATTACGTTATATTTTTCGATAAAAATTTTAAACGAGTAGAGCGTAAACGTACGGCGATATCTCCTGATTTAACAAATTGCGGAAAAGGAGAATACGCGCACTATATGCTTAAAGAAATTATCGAACAACCAAACGCCATCAGAAAAACTATTTTACACAACAGCGTAAATGCAGATCTTCTTGACGGTGTTTCCAGAATTTTGATTCTTGCATGCGGAACGTCATATCATGCCGGCATGGTAGCTCGTTATTGGTTCGAGAAATTTCTAAAAATACCCACAAACGTGGAGATAGCTTCGGAATATAAATACAGAAATCCAATCATTGAAAATCGTACGTTGGTAATTGTCGTCACCCAGTCGGGGGAAACGATAGATTCGCTTGAAGCTGTTGAATATGTACGAAAAAACAGCAACTCTAAAGTATTAGTAATCGCAAACGTAAAAAATAGCGCTATCGCCCGCGTAGCTGATTTCTTATTTTATACGGAAGCCGGCGTCGAAATTGGTGTAGCGTCCACAAAAGCATTTACAGCTCAGTTAACTCTTTTGGCTGGCTTGGCTTTTTGTAAACACGAGTTTCTACTTCAGGAGCTGCAGAATGTTCCGACATTATGTGAAGAAACGTTGCTTTTGTATGAGCACATAAAAAAAATAGCAAACGATATCAAACTTGCTAATAACGCGATATTTTTAGGAAGAGGAACGTTATATCCGTTAGCACTCGAAGGAGCCCTCAAATTGAAGGAAATTTCATATATTCATGCCGAAGGATTCGCCGCTGGAGAAATGAAGCATGGCCCAATCGCGTTAATTGACGACAATATACCAATCGTGTGTATATGTCCTCGTAATGAATTGTTTGAAAAGACTATTTCCAATATTCAGGAAGTACTTGCCAGGGGAAATAATGTTATAGTTCTTACGGATCGCATTGGAAGTGAATCGCTTCCATCCGAAACGGAGAAAATCATTCTGCCGAACGTTCATGTAGAATTTGCGCCAATAATATATTCAATTCCATTGCAATTGTTGGCATATCATGTCGCTCTTTTACGAAACGTAGACGTTGATAAACCGAGAAATTTGGCAAAATCAGTTACCGTGGAATGATAATATGGGAAAAGAGCTAGAATATGTGAAGTCCATAATTAAAAAAGAAATTTTAGGATTGGAAGAGCTATATAATTCTTTGGGCATTGAATTGATTAGAGCAATCGATTTGCTCTACAGCAAAAAAGGGCACATTATCGTTTCAGGAATTGGAAAACCTGGCCATGTCGGGCGAAAAGTAGCTGCAACATTGGCTTCGACAGGATCCCCATCGTTCTTTTTGCATCCTAGTGAAGCTAGCCATGGAGATTTAGGCGAAATTTCCGAGGATGATATTCTTTTTGTGTTGTCTTTATCTGGAAACACTCAGGAACTGGCTCCAATGCTTGCATATGCCAACAGATTTGGAATAGATATAGTGGCGGTAACCTCTAATCCAGATAGCACATTAGCGAAATCATCCAGAATTGCAATTATAATTCCAAAGATCGAAGAAGCCTGTCCTTATAATTTGGCCCCAACCACAACAACAACAATGATGATGACTCTTGGAGACGCGATTGCTTTATGTTTATTAAAAAGACGAGAATTTAATCGAGAAGATTTTAAAAAACTCCATCCAGGAGGTGCGTTGGGGAAACGTTTACTAACCGTAAAAGATCTTATGCACACAAATACCCCGATCGTTCGAGAAGATGATCTAATGAAATCCGTTCTTATAGAAATGACTCAAAAATCGTTTGGGTGTGCCTGCGTCATAGATTCTAATGACAAGATTATAGGAATTGTTACAGACGGAGATTTGAGAAGAAATATTTCTACTAATTTTTTGGACATGACAGCCGGCGACATTATGACCAGGAATCCCAAAATTGTTTCTTCCGATATGTTTGCACAAGAAGCGACTAAAATAATGAATAATCACAAAATTACCAGCCTATTTGTAGCGGAACAAGATAGAATTCCACGCGGAATAATACATATTCACGACTGTTTGAGAGCTGGTCTTGCATAGAAGAAGATGGCGAATAAAGATATTATCCATTTCCTTTGCTGCTATTGCTGTTTTTCTTACAATAATCGTGTTTATTCACGCCAATAACATAAAAAAAACATTAGAAAATATAAATTTTAATCAAAAAAACGGGAATAATGCTTTTTCCGAAGTCGTTTTTAAAATGTATAATGAAAAAGGAAAAGAGATTCATCTGAAGTCTGATAAAATCTCCGAGGACGAAAAAGATCATTTCACCTTTCACAATATTTCATTATCGTTTGCTATGCCAAATGGAGAAAATGGAACGGTTACCGCAAATACGGTAAAAGCATTCCGCGCCGATAAAACGATTTGTGAATTCTCGAATAATGTTATATTTAAAACAGATTCTGGATTAACAATCAAAACAGAAAAATCATATGTTGATTTTGAACGGAAATTAGCGAGCGGCAGTAGCAATATTACGCTTACTCGAGGTAATGCAAAAGCATCGTCCAAAAAGTACTTATTCGACATGGGAAAAAATATATTAACTCTCATTGACGAGGCAAAAGGTTGTTTTAAAACTGACAAAGTCGCTTCTAATAAAATAGTTATTTGTTTTAGTAACGAACATAGTAATTCTGTTAAGAATTTAGAAGCTATTGGAAACGCATCTTATGTTTCTTTAAGTTACAATTTACAAGCGCGACAAAGCATTTTATATCAGGTAGATAGTATAGAAGCCTCAGATCACGTAATTTTATTGTATAAAAGCAATGCTCATGATTACGATATTAGATCCAATCGTCTACATGCGACCTTGGATAAAGATGGAAAAATCAGCAAAGTCATTGCAACCGGTTCTTTGATAATCAAAACTAATAATGCTACAATTTGCGCCGATAAGGGCGTATTTTTAAACGACAAGATAAATGTATATGGCAATGTTATTATTTCTGGGGAGCAGGGCGATATCTTGGGAAATAGCGCCGTGCTTGACATGCGGACTGGTGAGGTATCTGTTGATAATTCTTGCGGCATAATAAATGAAAGAAAATAAAATCGATGAACACCGGAATAGTCTGTAAAAATCTAAAAAAAATAATAAATAGAAAAAGCATATTGAAGGATATAAATTTTAAAGCCTCCAGAGGTGAAATCGTTGCCTTGCTTGGACCAAATGGAGCAGGAAAGACTACTAGTTTTTCTATACTTTGCGGTCTAATTAAGCCAGATAGCGGCCATGTTTTTTTAAATGGGAGAGATATTACTGAGTTACCAATGTATAAACGCGCGCGCCTTGGAATTGGATACCTTCCTCAAGAATCTTCTATTTTCAAAGGACTAACGGTAGAAGAAAATATTATCGCCGTCCTAGAAATGAATAAAATCAAAAAAAATAAATGGCCTGTTATACTTGAAAAATTACTGAATGATCTATCATTGAAGCATGTAAAGAAATCACAAGCCATCAGCATTTCTGGAGGAGAAAGACGTAAGTTGGAAATAGCGAGATCTTTAGCTACGGAGCCAGATTTTATGTTGTTAGACGAACCGTTGGCTGGAATTGATCCTCTGGCGGTAGCAGAAATGCGAGATATGATTTTCGCGTTAAAAAATAAAGGAATAGGCGTAATTATTAGCGATCATAACGTGAGAGACACCCTTCCGTTAGCCGACTATGCCTATATATTATTCGAAGGCCAAATTCTCGTAGAAGGAACTCCGAAACAAATAATAAAAAACAGCATCGCTCGAAAAATTTACCTTGGAGAAAGTTTTTCTGTTTATAACTCTCCTTATGAAAGAGAAAGTTAACCTTTTATTATCGATTAATCAGCGACCAATATTATCGCAGTCGTTCAGAAATTCGCTTCAGATACTCAATATGAACAATT
>JAISYW010000091.1 GCA_031269645.1 Holosporaceae bacterium | reverse complement strand
CTTAAAAGAAATGCAAATAAATTTGAAGAATTATTTTGGAATAGCGGTTCATTGGATATGTTGTTTGATAGTATAAATAATAAAACCGAAGATCCGTTTATTTCTGTATTTATCGTTGGTATGAAGGAATGGCGAAGAGCAAAAGCCAAAGTTAGATCTGCTATCAGCGGAATTTCATTAAAGGATAGGATCGATCGTATAATGCGAGTCGCCGTTGGCAGGGAAATTGATTATCTCGAACAACATCTTGGTTTCTTGGCGACCGTTGGATCAACGGCTCCTTTTGTTGGGTTGTTCGGAACTGTCTGGGGAATTATGAACAGCTTTGAGGCTATTGGGTTCGAGCAAAATACCAGTCTTACATCTGTCGCGCCCGGCATAGCGGAAGCGTTATTTGCGACCGCATTGGGACTAGTAGTAACTATTCCGGCCGTTATCGCATATAATAAAATTACTTCCGAATTAAATCGTTATCAAAATAGACTAGATGCCTTTGTGGATGAATTTTCAGCTATTATATCGCGCCAAATTGAAGATTCTGAGGCTTAAATGTCGTTTTCTACAAAAAAAAGAGCCAATAAATCTCGCCTAACGCCAATGAGTGAAATGAATGTCACTCCTATGATCGACGTTATGCTTGTATTGTTAGTGATATTCATGGTTACTGCTCCGTTGCTGACGGTTGGTGTGAAGGTTAATCTTCCTACTGCGAACGCGCCAAACATTTCAAGCAATGAATCGCCTATTATAGTCAATATTAGCGGTGAAAATCGAGTGTTTGTCGGAGAAGTTGAGGTAGAACTTGAAACATTACCAGCAAAATTAAAAGCAATTACTAAAGAAAATCCGGTCGACACCAAAATTTTCGTACGCGGAGATCAAAGATTATCTTACGGAAAAATTATGGAAGTTATGGGCAAAATTAGCGATTCTGGATTTAAAAAAGTTGTTTTAGTTACTGAATTGCCCAAAAAACGTGGATAAAAATGCCTCAAATAAAAGGTAATTCCCTAAAACAATATGCAACGCGTTCGATAATATTACATACCATTATATTTTTTTGCGGATCAATACCGTTCTTTCTTCCAAAAAAAGATAATATGTTGTTCGTAGATGTAGAAATCGCAGGAGAAGGTGGATTAAAAGAGGTACTAGATAATCAAAAACAGCCTCTTTACATTGAAAAAGAGGAAACTAAACTAAATGAAAATATAGATCAAAAAGAAGCTGAATCTTCATCTCAGGAAGTAGAGAAAAATGAAAAGGCAGAAGAATCAAATGAAGAACCAACCTCCTCTATTCCTGAAAATAATAGTGACTTTGTTGCTGATAAAAACGCAGAATCGCAACAACATTTAAACGAAGAAAAACTTGTAAAAGAAAACGCAAATGAAGAAGCTATTCCAAAAATTGAAGAAAAAAAACCAAAAGAAAAACCAACAAAAGAAACAATAAAGAAAAAACGCGATAAAAAAGAATTGATGGAAGTAATTAGAAAAGCCGAGAAGAAAAAAGCCAAAGAAAAAGCTAGAAAAAAACTCCTAGAAATTGCTGGTCAAGCAGCTAAGAAAAAGAAAAATGAAATTTTTGATAAAATGTTAGCCGGAAGTATCGCAGATATGAAAAAAGCTATTGGTAGAGGTAAAAATGGGAACGGGTTGGGATTTTCCGGTTCTGGGTCTGGCGTACTCACGGAAGGAGATTATGAAGTAATCAGCTCGCAAATATATCCGCATTGGGCAGTACCTTCAGGCATTAAAGATGTCGAAAATATAATCATTGAAATAAGAGTACAATTAAAGGAAACTGGCGAAGTAATTCCATCTAGTATAAAAATTTTAGATGAAAAACGTTATACTACTGATTACATTTTCAGAGCGGCGGCAGATAGTGCCCGAAGAGCTGTGCTAGAAGCTAGTCCATTGAAAATACCGAGGGATAAAATCAAAATATTTAGAGATTTTATTTTACGTTTTAATCTTAAAGAAGCATTAGGGGGGTAATTATGTCAATTTTTTCTATGAAAAAAATTATTTTTATTGCGTGCGTAGTATCGTCGTTTTTCAGCGATGCCGCAATAGTCGTCAATATCAATAAAGGAATAATGAAGCCAGTTTCAATCGCTTTAAATTTATTCGATTCAACAAATTCTGTTAAAGATAAATTTTTGAAAGTTATAAAAAACGATCTGCAAAGCACTTATCTTTTTCAAGCAATATCAGAAGATGCGTTTATGCAGCCACTACGCGGCGTAAACGAACTTCCCAAATTTCCGCTATGGAAAGCGATAAACGCGCAATATCTAGCGAATTCCGAAATCAAAATTGAGCAAAATAAGATGGTTGTTTCCTTGATTTTATATGATGTCGCTTCCGAAATAAAAGTTGGTACCATATCCGTTTCCGGAGACGCTAAAGAATGGAGAAAAATTGCTCATTTAATCTCCAACAGCATATATGAAAGAGTAACGGGTGAAAAAGGATATTTTGATACTAAAATTTTGTACGTGTCCGTCCAGAAAACATACGGTAGAAAAACTCATCGATTAGCAATTATGGATCAAGACGGATACGACCATAAATTTCTAACTGATGGTAGAACAATAGTGTTAACTCCTCGCTTTTCCCCTAACGGAAAAGAATTTTCTTTTTTTTCATATCGCGAAAAAATAGTAAACGGACGCAGAATTCCTTTATCGGCAAGCGTTTATAGATATGATCTTATGCAAAAAAGAACGGAGCTTATCGCACAATTTAAAGGTATGACATACGCTCCCAGATATTCCCCCGATGGAAGTTTATTGATATTTAGTTTATCTAATTACGGATCATCGTCCATTTATACGTTTGATTTAGTTACCAGAAGAACTACTCGTTTAACCAGAGGACGATGTATTGATACTTCACCTTGTTATTCTCCAGATGGCAAATATATAGTATTTAACTCCGATAGAGGAGGAACGCAGCAGCTTTATATTATGGATGCGGACGGCGCGAATATAAGAAGGTTATCGTTTTCTAAGGGAAGGTACGCAACTCCCGTTTGGTCTCCTAGAGGAGATTGGATCGCATTTACAAAATTTGGTAGCGAAGGATTCTATATTGGTATAATCCATCCAGATGGCACAGGAGAAAGAATGCTTACTTCCGGCAATCTAGTTGAAGGCCCCACGTGGTCACCAAATGGACGAGTCGTAATGTTTTCGCATCAAGATTATTCTCGAAAGGAAAAAATCTTTAGCGTAGATATTACTGGTTACAATAAACATGAAATCGCAACTCCAAATAATGCAATAGATCCAGAGTGGTCAGGAAAACGCGGATTATTTTAGTTGCAAAATTGTTAACATTAAGAAAAAATCTATTCTATATAAAAAGAATTATTGATACGTTAATCTTTAATTAATATAATGTCTATATGATTGTATGTGTTTGAATGTCGCTTTTGTGTTCAGCACTTAATATTTTTTAGGAGAAAAAAAATGGAAAAAAAAGCAAAAAAAATGATTTCTTTAGCTGTATTGGCGTTTTTAGCTGCCTGCGATAGCGGAAGAAATGCAAATTCCAACGACGTAGCAGTCGTTGATGACGAAGCGTTACGTGGTTCCGCAGCCGATTTTATCGCAAACGCCGGGGATAGAGTATTCTTTGCGTTCGATAAGTCCAATGTTTCTCAGGAAGCCGAAGCAACTCTGTTGCGTCAAGCCGAATGGCTAAAAAAGCATGAAACTCGGAAAGTGTTGATTGAAGGCCATTGCGACGAGCGCGGTACACGCGAATACAACCTTGGCTTGGGAGAAAGAAGAGCCGACGCTGCCGCAAGATTTCTTATCGATCATGGAATCAGCGGAGATCGTGTAAGAACCATTTCCTATGGTAAAGATCGTCCTATAGCCGCTCAAGGAACTCCAGAAGAGATTTACAGAATGAATCGAGTTACTATTTCTGTGATCGAAAATTAGTCGCTGATTTTTTGATATACAAAAAGCGCCTTTTAGGCGCTTTTTTTGTTGTTTTGGTAATTGTTTTTTTGTACGCATTTTCGTTTGTTATTTTTCTTGAGAAAAAAGCGTCGTAAAAATTTTTACGGCATTGTTCGAAGTTTCCGGAGAAAATTCTAGCGTTTTTTGTTTACAATATTTTTTGCTTCTTCTACCGACTCTTTAAATCTTTTGGTAATGGCGTTTGTCACATCTTTATGGGCAGACGTAAGCATATCCGTTATTTGTTTACTATTTCCAATTACTTTTACGATATTATCATGATTAAGTTCTGAAAATTTAGCAAAAACTTCGGATGGTTTGGAGTTTCTCATGGAATTCCCCATATCGCTTATCATTTGTTGAACAAAAGCGCTTTGGATTTTTGCAATACCATTGCAGACTTCTATAGACATTTTATTAATAAGCCCAAGCATTTCTAAATTCTTTTTATAAGAATCCATAAATGCCTCCGTATCGATGTTTGGCATTTTAAAATTAGAAAAATCATTTGTTTTTTCATTATTAGCATTCTGATTTGTAGATGTCGCCATAATTACCCCCTATAGTTTGAAAGCCTCAAAAACAAGAAATCCCGCAACACAACGCTATTCACACCGGAACTTCAGCTATTAGTTTAA
>JAISYW010000077.1 GCA_031269645.1 Holosporaceae bacterium | reverse complement strand
CACCTACTCCTAGTTCAGAAATTTGATTTGATAGGTTACGTCCTTTATAAGAAACGATTCCGGACGTAACAGTTTTTCCAAAACCAAACGGATTCCCTATGGCAATAACAGGATCTCCAATTTCAACCTTAGCGGAATCAGCAAATTGAACAAATGGAAGCTTTATATTTGTATCTATTTTCAGTAGAGCGATGTCAGAACGCTCGTCTTTGCCTATGATTTTAGCGATATACTCGCTGCCATCAGATAAAATGATTTTTATCTTTTGTAAAGAATCAATCACGTGGCAATTTGTAACTATGTATCCATTTTCATCGATGATGAAGCCGGTTCCGTCGGAAGACTCTTTCTTATTTGCGTTAACTTCGTTAGAAACTCCTTTTTCCGAAACAATTACGTCAACTACCGTATTTATTAGCTTATTGATTTCGCCTTTTCCAAAACTCAAACCAGGAACTCCGGCGGCATATGATTTGCTAAGCAACAAAAATATTAAAGGCAAGCAAAGTATTCTACTCATTTCTAAATGATTCTTCCTTTCATTACGCTAAAAAATTCATTTTTAGGAGAAATAACAAATGTGGAATTTTTACTACCAAAAGCGGATCGATACGCATTTAAAGATTGAAAAAATTCAAAAAAGTTTTTATCTTTTGAGAAGGCTTCCGTATAAATTTTATTAGCTTCCAACTCTCCTTCGGCAATCAGGATCTGAACCCTTGTGTTGGCTTCGGCAAGAGCAATGGAGTTTTCTTTATCGGCAGTAGATTTTATAATTTTCGACATTTCAATGCCTTTTGCTCGCAACTCCCTAGCTTCTCGTTCCCTTTCACTCATCATACGTTTACAAATGGCTTCGCTATTTTGGGACGGTAAATCAGTTTTTCTAATCCTTACGTCGACAACTTCTATTCCAAAGCTTTTTGCCGCTTTATTTACTTCGTCCCTAATTTTATTCATCGCAGATATTCTTGTATCCGACAACAAAGATGATAGACTAACGCCGCCGAGCACGCTGCTTAAGCTTCCTAACACAACAGAATTTAGCCTAATCAAAACTCCGCTTTCGTCGCCAACAGATTGATAAAATTTTAACGGATCGGTAATTCTATACCGCCCAAAGGCGTCAACCATAATGCGCCTTTTATCTCCGAGAGTAACCTCCAGAGCTGACAATTCTACGCTCATAAGCCTTTTATCAAAAAAAGCAACCGTATCTAAAAAGGGAATTTTGAAATGTAATCCGGGGGTTTTTATAACTTTAACAGGCTCGCCTAATCTGGTTATCACAGTTTGTTCTATTTGGTTTACGGTAAACATACCGCAACTCAGTATTAGCAACAGAGCAGCGGCAAAAACAATTATAGGTGTTGCATTATTTTTCATTTCTCATCATCCTTAGCGTTGTTTGTTAGCTTGTATAGTTCGGTTAGAGGAAGATATGGAACGGACTTTACATCACTGTCGATAATAATTTTATTTACATCCTTATAAATATCTCGCATGGTTTCAATATATAAACGTTTCGACACAATATCCGGCGCTAACTTATATTGGGAATAAGTCGATAAAAACCTAGCGACAGACCCGCGAGCGGTTTCTACTATGGAACGCTTTTTTGCTTCGCCATTGTTTATCTGTTCGGCGATTAATCCTCTAGTTCTCGCTCGAGTTTCTCTGTCATAAGCTTCGGCTTTATTTTTTTCGCTTTGTTGTTCGGCCTGCGCTCGCTCAACGTCTCTAAAAGAATCGACAACCGAAGCCGGAGGCTCGACGCGCTGCAATTCAACGCGTATGATTTCTATTCCCATTTTATATTCATCCATAACAGATTGTAGGTTTGCTTTAACCTTATTTTGAATTTCGCTTCGTCCTTCCGTTTGAACATACGTAAATGGAGTCTGACCAACAATTTCTCTCATCGAGCTTTCGGCTACGGCCTTTACTGTGATTTGCGGAGATTTTGCATTAAAAAGATAATCTTCCACGCCATTTTCTTTTATTTTCCACAGCACGCTAAAGCTGATATTAGCTAAATTTGAATCTCCGGTTAGCATTAAATTTTCGTCTTGTTGATTCTTAAAAAAAGAACCTATGTCTATTTGATTAACGGTCGTTACCTTTTGCAAAAAAACAGTTTCGAATGGATACGGCAGAATGTATTGCAAGCCTGGTTTTACAGTGCGTACCCACTCTCCAAATCGCAGTACTATTCCTCGCTGGTCATATTGTACTTGATAAAATCCAGACCCGAAGTACAAAACGACAATGGTACAGATAATCGCGTAAAATAGTTTTATAGAAGGCGGCTTATTATTTAATTTTCTCCAATTTTCAATTCTTCTTTTAAGGTCTTGAAAAAAATCGAAAGGAAAATCAGCGCTCAATCCTTTTTTCTTCCAAGGATTTTCATCATTATCCCATGGATTTTTCGACGACATTTAATACTCCGATACTTTGCGAGGCATTTTATCAAAATTTTCGAAAGATAGATATATTTATACTTTAGTGGAATTATCTGCGTTATTACAAAGATCTTTTAAAATGCAGCAGGAACACAAGGGCTTTTTAGCTTTGCACGTGTATCTACCATGCAAAACTAGCAGATTACTTGCATTTTTCTTATATTTGAGTGGAATGATTTTTTCTAAATCTTGTTCAACTTTGATGGGATTGTAGCTATCCGAAAATCCCAATCTTTTGCTGACTCTTAAATCGTGAGTGTCCACCGCAATTACCGGCTTTCCCAATCAATTATTTAAGACGACGTTGGCGGTCTTTCTTCCAACGCCCGGCAATGTTTCCAATGCCTCCCGAGAATCTGGTACTCTGGAGTTGAAATGCTCCTTTAAAATTTCGCTCAATTTGATAATATTTGCGGCTTTATTTCGAAAAAGTCCAACGGAGCGAATTTCGTTTTGAAATTTCTCTAATCCGGCCTCCAAAACATCGTCCACTGTTTTGTATTTCTTAAAAAGACGACTAGTGACTTTATTTACCTGCGCATCTGTAGTTTGGGCAGATAAAACGACCGCGATTAAAAATGTGTAATCGGATACATAATCCAACTCGGTCATTGGCCATTTTATGGAGGTTGATAACCTTTTACAAATTTCGTCTACTCGAGACAATTCAGTTTGTCCTCTAAATAATCGCGCATAGTGTACAGTTTAGGCTTTTTACCCATAATCCAACGGGCGCAATTCAACGCTCCGGCAGCAAAAAGATTTTTGTTAAAGACTCGATGAGAAATAGAAAGCATTTCGTTTTCGCCAACAAAATTGCAGACGTGGTCTCCGCATATATTTCCGGATCTAATTGAGACGATTTGCGCTTTTTTTTCAATTCGTTCAGCCAAATATAACGCTGTACCGGAAGGAGCGTCTTTTTTCCGGCTATGATGCATATCGATAATGTTAAAATCGAAATCATGCAAAACTTTTTCGCATTTTTTCAGCAAAACGGCCATCAGGTGTACACATACACTGAAATTACTAGCGTGTAATATTGGAATACTATTCGAGAACTCCTTTATTTTTTCAAAATCATCTTTACTAAAGCCAGTCGTACCGCTTACGATGGCTACATTGTGTTTGCAAGCTATTTCCAACGTTCCTAAAATAGCTTTTGGAGTTGAAAAATCTATTAAAATATCGCTATTGTTTAATATTTTTTCTAATTCCGGCAAAGTTGTTTTGGTCGAAATTCCGCCAGCCAATTTGTCATCGCCGGATATCATCGACGCGAGAATTTTACCAACCCTGCCGGTAATTCCTAGAATGCAAGTCTTCATGTTTTTTTCCCAGATTTTATGTAATATATATCAACTACGGTGGAAACTGTACAGCTAAAGGAAAAGCTCGAGAACTGTCAGCGATCCAGGAAATTGCTGACGATTACATGACAAGAGCTACAGCCATAACTGCAGTTGCAAAAAATTCTACTCTTGTCTTAAAGTAAGACTCAAAAACTTTTATAAAATGAACCGCGATAAATCTCTGTGTACAGCTAAATGTCCCACTTTTTTGTCGACGTATTTGGCATCTATTACGACGGTTTCGTTGAATTTTTGATCGGCTGAAAAACTTACATCCTCCAGTAATTTTTCGATAATCGTATGGAGACGACGAGCTCCAATATTCTCGACGTTTTGGTTAACAACTGCCGCTAACTCGGCAATTTTCTTTGTTCCATCTTCGGTGAAATCGATATGTACGCCTTCAACCTTCAAAAGGGCGCGATATTGCTTGATTAAACTGCTGTCGGTTTCCATTAGAATTCTGACAAAATCATCTTCGGTTAAATTTTTTAATTCTACGCGAATTGGCAGTCGCCCCTGGAGTTCCGGAAGCAAATCGGACGGTTTGGAAACATGAAACGCGCCTGATGCTATAAATAAAATATGATCTGTTTTTACGGTTCCATATTTGGTTGTAACAGAGCACCCTTCGATTAGTGGCAACAAATCACGTTGTACGCCTTCGCGACTAACTTCCGCTCCAGAATGATTTTTCGTGCAAATTTTATCAATTTCATCAATGAAAACAATGCCGTTTTGTTCTACTGCAAAAATTGCTTCGCGAATTGTTTTATCATGATCAATTAATTTTTCGCTCTCTTCGTTTGCAATTAACAGACGCGCCTCGCGTATGCTAATTTTTCTTTTTTTCGTTTTATTTATTCCAAGAACATTACTCATCATATCAGATAAATTTACCATACCGATTTGCGCACCAGGCATTCCCGGAATATCGAAATATCGACTAGACGAATTGTCCAGAACATTTATTTCGATTTCTTTATCTTCTAACTGCCCGTTCTTAAGCATTTGTTCGAATTTATTTCGAGTCTCCGGACTTGCATTTTCGCCGACAAGAGCACCGATGATCCTACTTTCCGCTTGAAGTTTCGCTTGTTCTTTGAATAGCTGTCTGTGATTTTCTTTTGTTCTAGATACGGACATTTCTACTAAATCGCGAACTATTTGCTCGACGTCGCGCCCCACATATCCGACCTCCGTAAATTTTGTAGCTTCTACTTTTATGAAAGGAGCATTGGCGAGTTTTGCCAACCTTCTTGCAATTTCAGTTTTTCCTACGCCTGTAGGCCCTATCATGAGTATATTTTTCGGTAAAATTTCTTCTTTTAAGGGGCTTGGAACTTGTTGTCGTCTCCAACGGTTACGCAAAGCGATCGCCACTGCTTTTTTGGCCTCCAAATGACCAACAATAAAACGATCCAATTCCGAAACTATTTGATTTGGCGTTAAGGACGACGTCATAAATTACCCCGCAATATCGATTTTTTCTAAAATAATGGAATGGTTGGTATAAATACACAAATCTCCGGCTATTTTCATAGATTTTTTTGCAATTTCTTCCGCAGACAAATCAAGGTCGATCAAAGCTCTAGCCGCCGCAAGGGCAAAATTTCCGCCCGAACCTATTCCTATAATTCCATCAGACGGTTCTAAAACGTCTCCCACTCCGCTAATTAACAATGAAATATCTTTATTAACAACAGCCATCATCGCTTCCAATTTTCGCAGATATTTATCTGTGCGCCAATCTTTGGCCAATTCCACCCAAGCTCTTTGAAGTTGCCCGGGATATTGATCAAGCTTCGCTTCTAATCTTTCGAACAAAGTAAATGCGTCCGCTGTTGACCCGGCAAATCCGGTTAACACGTCTCCGGAGGATAAAAACCTTACTTTTTTTGCATTAGCTTTCAGGATAGAATTACCTAACGTAACTTGGCCGTCTCCAGCAATGACAACTTGATTTCCTTTTCTTATTGAAAGAATGGTTGTTCCCATCCACGCCATTGTTTCGTTCCTTAATCAGCTAATTTTTTTATAAAATTAATGAATTCGGGGGATTGGTAATCCGCACCGGCTCCTACATACCCCCATACGGGGCTCCCATTTTTATCGAAAATCAAACAGGCCGGAACACCGCGAATTCCGCCGATTGCTTTGCTAGGTATGGATTCGTACGCATTTAGCATAGCAATATCATAATTCTTGTAGTAGGTCTTTAGCGTCTTTATGGAGTCGCTACCGATATTTAATACAACAATTTTCACATTTTTTATATTTAATCGCTGGAATTCGTTAACTAAATAGTTAAACTCTTTAAGAACAGAAGGACAATTCGGGCACCAAGTAGTCGAAAATACAATTATGAGAACGTTTCCTTTAAAATCTGCAATATAATGTTTTTTTCCGAATTCATCTGTTATCGCGTAATCAAAATGTTTTCCTCCGGAAATGTAGCCGGCTTCATTTGTAAACGGCATCTCGCTTTCTTGAAAAGATTGAGAAATTTTTATTTTTTGCGATCTGTTAAGAAAATTTAAATCTGATGCACTTATGGAACAATTACTGCTGACAAACCATATAAATAGCGTTAAATATTTTGTATAGTTTCTTATATTTGTTGTATTTAAGAAAGTCATGAAATCTACCTTTATACTACTTTTAATTTGTACCGTACTTATATCATGCGGAAGAAGAGGAAATCTAGAGCCATACGAAAAAGAAGACATTCCTTTTCCAAGACAATATCCGCATGAAAATAATCTAATGGAACTCTAAGTAAACATTGAATTTAGATCATATCGGGTGATATAATTACTGCATAACTTGGTGAACTGGAAATGAATATAATTGCAGCGCTTACACTGTTTGCGGCCTTTCTTGTCGGTCTGTTTCTGAACGATGCATTGCAATATATTTTTAGGTTAAAAAAAAATAGCGATACTTCGAATAATCGATTGAGAAAATCTGAAAAAACTAATAAAATTCCTCCCTCCGAAGAAAATAGCTCTCAAATTTTAGGAGAGATTGGCTATTATTTTGCTTCAAACGACGAAAAAAATATGCAGGTTTACTCAGCCACTCCATTGCAGGATATAGATCCAAAAGATTTGGCATAGATTAATCGTTATATTTCTATAATTGCATATGGTATACTCTTCAGAATTTTACTTTTAGTTGGAAAAAGTAATGCATGATATAAAATGGATACGCGAAAATAGAGATTTTTTCGATAAAGCTTTGCAAGATAGGAATTTTCATCCAATATCTAATTTACTAATTGAAATTGATACAAAAAAAAGGGAAGTGGCTTCCAGATTACAACTTATGCAAGCTCGTCGAAACGAGTTAGCTTCCATTGTCGGGCAAGCTAAAGCCCAAAAAGAAACTGTTGACGTTTTAGAACAAGAAGCTACTTCCATTAGGCAAACAATTCAGCAACTAGAAGCCGAAGACGGTGAATTTGCACGTCAGCTAAGCGAGATTTTATCAACTATCCCTAACATTGCTCTGGCAGACGTTCCGATTGGAAAAGATGAGACGACTAATAAATGCATAAGAGTTGTCGGTGATCCCACAAAGTTTGATTTTAAACCAAGGGCTCACTATGAAATTGGGGAACTGCTCGGTATGATTGATTTTCCGAATGCTGCAAAAATTTCCGGAAGTCGATTTACGATATTAAGGGGCCCGCTTGCAAGAATGGAGCGAGCTCTGAAATCTTTTATGCTGGATTCCCATATTAGAGAATTTGGATATGAAGAAATTAACGTTCCATATTTGGTAAAGTCAGAAAATCTGTATGGAACTGGACAGTTACCAAAATTTGCTGAAGATTTGTTCGTAACAACAGACGATCGATGGTTGATTCCAACGGCGGAGGTTCCTCTGACGAATATAGTGCGCGATACCGTTATTCCTGTTTCCGAGTTACCGATTCGCTTGACCGCATATTCTTCATGTTTTCGTTCGGAAGCCGGAGCTGCCGGACGAGACAATCGCGGCATGATTCGCAATCATCAATTCAGCAAAGTGGAGTTGGTTAGCATAGTTCATCCGGATAAAGGAGAAGAAGAGCTGGAGCGTATGACTAGAGCTGCAGAAAAAATTTTACAAAAATTGGAACTTCCGTATCGCG